>DATMBW010000282.1:0-13716 GCA_035559095.1 Ramlibacter sp. | reverse complement strand
TAAGCACAGCCGGCGGCTTCTGGCTGTCGCTATGGAACCCAGCCGGGCAGCTCCGATGCCTGCCTGATCCAACTCGCCACGAGCTTCTCGTCGAGCTGGTCGTCCTCGTGGATGTCGAGGTAGCGCGTTTCCTGGTGCTTGGATTCGCCTGGGGGGACCGGACGCAGCGACGTGCCGCGGAAAAATGCCACCTTGACGTACTTCGTGAAGCAATGGAAGTCGAGGAACCAGCCCTGGCCCTCGATGCCATAGAAGGGCGAGTTCCACCGCACGGCCTTGCGCACGTTGGGCACGGTGCGCACGATGAGCGCGTTGAGGCGGCGCCCGACTTCGCGTTTCCAGCCCGGCATGGCCGCGATGTAGGCCTGCACGGGGGCGTCGCCGTCGGCCTTTGCGATCTGAGGGTTGCCGCCTGCGAGGAGGACCGGTTTCGCTGCCGCCAAGGGATCCTTGCTCCTGGTTGCGCTGGATCGCTCGCCTGTGCCGGCCGCCCCCTTGGGCTTGGCCGCCCGGGGATGCTTGGGGGGATGGTCCTGGTTGAAGGCGACAGCCTCCCGGATCAGATCCCTGAACGCCGCGCCGTCGACCTCATCCTGGGCCCCAAGGTCGATCGCTCGACGGACGTTGCCCGTCAATCCCGCATTGAACAGATGATGGGGGTCCGCGAGGAAGGCGCCCTTGGCGAAAGTCAGCTTGACGATCTGCTTGTAGGTCTCACCTGTACAGACGATTCCGTCGTGCGACCAAACGGGCGTTCCCCATTTCCATTCTTCGAGGATGGCCGGGTCGGCCTCGCGAATGAGCTTTCGGACGAAGGCGAGCTTCTCGCCGCGCCAGTCCCGCAGCTCCCGGATCCGTGCCGTGATCAGCTCGGCAGCGGGCCCTTGCGCCGTGCCGGCCATGCTCAGGCCCTGCGCAGCGGCGCGGCCAGGCGCGGCCCCCTGGCGGCCTTCGCGAAGCTCGCGTGAATCGAGATGTCCATGGCGATCAGTGTAGGTGAGGCTCGGGGCCGGCGCATTCCTCGATTCCTGATCGGTCTGGTCAGCCTGAACCGGAGGCAACGCCGTGTGCCGCCCGCCGCAAGGTCAATCGCGCAGCCTGCGATACAGGGTGTTTCGGCTGATGCCCAGCCGGCGTGCCGCTTCGGACAGGTTGCCTTCGCACGCGCTGACGGCGCGCTCTATCGCCTGGCGCGAAACCGTACGCAGATCGGCCGACGTGCCGTCCACTGATTCATCCGGGGTTCCTGGCTGCGGTGCGAGCGGAGTTTGAAGCGCCCGGGCCAGGTCGTCGGACAGGTGCTCCCATCCGATTACCGCTTCATGACTTTCCAGAAGCGCGCAGGCGGTGCGCAAGGCGTTCACCAGTTGCCGGATGTTGCCGGGCCAGCGATAGCGGCGCAGCGCCAGCATCAGGTTCGGGGCGATGGTCAATGCGCGGTCCGGTACCAGCGAGCGCAACTCGCGCGCCAGCAGGTGCTCGAGGTCCGAGCGTTCGCGCAGGGCCGGCAATTGCAGCGCCAGCCCATTGAGCCGGTAGTACAGGTCCTCGCGGAACCGGCCGGCCTGGATCTCGGCTGCGAGGTCGCGATGCGTGGCGCACATGAGCGCGAAGTCCGCCGGGACCGGCTTGCCCCCGCCCAGCGGCACCACCTGGCGGTCCTGCAGCACGCGCAGCAGACGGGCCTGCAGCGCCAGCGGCATGTCGCCGATCTCGTCCAGGAATAGCGTGCCGCCGTCGGCTTCGCGGATGCGCCCGGTCGCGCCTTCGCGCAGGGCGCCCGTGAAGGCCCCGCGCTGGTAGCCGAACAGCTCGGCCTCGATCAGGTTTTCAGGCAGGGCGGCGCAGTTGACCGCGACGAAAGGCCGTTCACGGCGCGGCCCGCTCTCGTGCAGCGCGCGTGCAAACAGCTCCTTGCCCACGCCCGATTCGCCTTGCAGCAGGAGCGGGATCGGCTTGCCCATCACCTTGCGGGCTCGCGTGATGGTAGCCCGCAGCGCCGCATCGCCCGTATCCAATGCCGCCAGTGCGTCGGCTGTTTCGGGTGAGGGGGCGGGCGCTTGCTTCACCGCTTGATGATGGGGGACGTGGAGCAGGCGGCCGGCATCAACCCAGACCCAGACAGCCTGGCCTGAAGCGGTGTGGACCACGCGCGGCAGATCGGGCGAGCGCAGCGACCAGTCCAGCAGTTGCGCGAAAGGCTCGGCCAATGCGTCATCGACGCGGGTGTGGGCCAGGTCGGACCAGCGCAGGCCCAGCAGCTCCAGGGCAGTAGCATTTGCTCCTTCCAGCAGGCCGTCTTCGCGCACCGCCAACAGGCCTTCGGTGACCGTGCCGAGTCCTTCAGCCTGCGCGTGGAAGCGCAGCCGCAGGCCGGCCCAATGGCGCGGGTCGTGACGCGTGTCGAACAGTTTGTGCTCGATCATGCGGACTGCCGAACGCACCAGGCCCAAGGTATGGAGGTGATAGCCGCGGCGGTCCCCCGACACGTCCAGCACTCCCAGCAGACAGCCTTTCGGGCCGTGGATCGGTGCAGCGGCGCAGGTCAGGAAACTGTTCCGTTCCAGGTAATGTTCGTCGGCATGCACGACGATGGCCCGGTCGTCCGTCAGCGCGGTCCCGATCGCATTCGTGCCGCGGTACTGCTCGTTCCAGGTGGCGCCGGGACGCAGCGCGACCCGCTCGGCCCGGCTCACGAAGGGAGCGTCGCCCAAGGCGTGCAGCAGGATGCCGTCGGCCCCGGCCAGGATGACCATGCTGTCGGTGTCGCGCGTCTGGTCCGCCACGAACTCCATCACGGGCCGCGCATGGGCCACGAGTTCGCGCTGTATTTCCAGCGCCCGCGCAAGCTGCGCGCCCGAGGCGTGCGGCGCGCCGGGCATGCGGCCACAAGGTTGCAGGCCGGCGTCCCAGCTGCGCAGCCAGGAACGGGCCAGGTCGGGCTGGATGAGGTCGGCTGTCAGGCTGCCGCGATTGATCAACTGCCGACGCGCTTCGCGCAGCTGGCTGGCGACGGGTCTTCCTTGCGGGGCTGAGAAGGGCATGGCGTTGTCTCCTGATGTCGCCTGGTGTCCAGCTTTCGTTTAGGGCCTGCGGCCCCTGCGGTTTCAGCCGATAAGCCGTTGACCTGTTCCGTTTCGGCACAGCGTGTGCCGGCGATTGTCACGATCGCACCTTCGCTGCGGCTTACGGCACGGCGACAGTGGGGTCATTCGAGCGGCATTGCGGGCATTTCAGGTTGAAAGCTCCTCCTGGCACGGCCCCTGCAAACACGGACGCCCGAACCACCGCCCCAAGTCAGGCGCGCGGATTCAACCCGTGTTTATCAAACCCATCGGAGACAGCGCATGATCTATGTCAGTCCCGGCGCCGCTGGCGCCAAAGTCGCGTTCAAATCACGTTACGACAACTTCATCGGCGGCAGGTTCGTCGCGCCGGTCAAAGGCCAGTATTTCGACGTCATCACGCCGATCACGGGCATGCCTTACACGCAGGCTGCCCGCTCCACGGCCGAGGACATCGAGCTGGCCCTGGACGCGGCCCACGCCGCGGCACCCAAGTGGGGCCGCACCCCGGCTGCCGAGCGGGCCAACATCCTGCTCAGGATCGCCGATCGCATCGACCAGAACCTCGAGTTGCTGGCTTATGCCGAGACGGTGGATAACGGCAAGGCGATCCGCGAGACGCTCAACGCCGACATCCCGCTGAGCTCGGACCACTTCCGCTATTTCGCGGGTTGCCTGCGCGCCCAGGAAGGCAGCCTGAGCGAGATCGACGGCGACACGATCGCGTACCACTTCCATGAACCGCTGGGCGTGGTCGGCCAGATCATTCCCTGGAACTTCCCGATCCTGATGGCGGCCTGGAAGCTGGCGCCGGCACTGGCCGCGGGCAACTGTATCGTGCTCAAGCCCGCCGAATCGACACCTGTCTCCATCATGGTGCTGGTCGAGCTGATCGCCGACCTGCTGCCGCCCGGCGTGCTCAACATCGTCAATGGCCTTGGGCGCGAAGCGGGCATGCCGCTGGCCTCGAGCAAGCGCATCGCCAAGATCGCCTTCACCGGTTCCACCGCCACTGGCCGCGTGATCGCGCAGGCGGCGGCCGGCAACCTGATCCCGGCGACGCTGGAGCTGGGCGGCAAGTCGCCCAACATCTTCTTCGACGACGTCGCCGCCAGCGACGACGAATTCTTCGACAAGGCCATCGAAGGCCTGGTGCTGTTCGCCTTCAACCAGGGCGAGGTGTGCACCTGCCCGTCGCGCGCGCTGATCCAGGAGTCGCTGTACGACAAGTTCATGGAACGCGCGCTGTCGCGGGTGCGGGCCATCAAGCAGGGCAGCCCGCTCGACACCGACAGCATGATGGGCGCGCAGGCTTCCCTCGACCAGATGAAGAAGATCGAGTCGTACCTGGCGTTGGGCAAGCAAGAGGGCGCGCAGGTGCTGGCAGGCGGCGGCCGCGCAAAGCTGCCGGGCGCGCTGGCCGAGGGCTATTACATCCAGCCGACCCTGTTCAAGGGCCACAACAAGATGCGGATCTTCCAGGAGGAGATCTTCGGCCCGGTGCTGGCCGTGACCACCTTCAAGGACGAGGCCGACGCGCTGGCGATCGCCAACGACACGCCCTACGGGCTGGGCGCCGGCGTGTGGACGCGCGACGGCACCCGGGCCTATCGCATGGGCCGCGCCATCCAGGCCGGCCGTGTCTGGACCAACTGCTACCACGCGTACCCGGCGCACGCCACTTTCGGCGGTTACAAGGAATCGGGCATCGGCCGCGAAACGCACAAGGTCATGCTCGACCACTATCAGCAAACCAAGAACCTGCTCGTGAGCTACAGCCCCAAGGCCCTGGGCTTCTTCTAATCGTCGAAGAGAGATTTCACCATGCCAACCACTTTTTTCATGCCTTCCGTCAATACCATGGGAGCAGGCTGCCTGCAGGATGCCGTTCTGGCGATTCGCGGCCACGGCTTTCGCAAGGCCCTGATCGTCACGGACACTGTTCTGAATAAACTGGGAGTTGCCGGACGCATCCAGTTGCTGCTGATCGCGCAGGAGATCCAGTCCGTGGTGTTCGACGGCACCCAGCCCAATCCGACGGTCGGCAACGTCAGGGCCGGACTGGCCCAATTGAAGCACCACCAGTGCGATTTCGTCATTTCACTCGGTGGCGGCTCTCCGCACGACTGTGCCAAGGGCATCGCGCTGTGTGCGACCAACGGCGGCGATATTGCCGACTACGAAGGCGTGGACCGCTCCGCCAAACCACAGTTGCCGTTGGTGGCCATCAATACCACAGCCGGCACGGCCAGCGAAATGACGCGCTTTTGCATCATCACCGATGAAGAGCGGCACATCAAAATGGCCATCGTGGATCGCAACGTGACCCCCATCATGTCGGTCAACGATCCGGAACTGATGCTGGCCAAGCCGAAGGGCCTCACGGCCGCCACCGGCATGGATGCGTTGACCCACGCGGTGGAAGCCTATGTGTCCACAGCGGCCACTCCGATCACTGACGCCTGCGCCCTGAAGGCGGTGGAACTGATTGCCCGCAACCTGCGTACCGCCGTCGCGCATGGCGACAACCTTCAGGCGCGCGAGCAAATGGCTTACGCACAGTTCCTGGCCGGCATGGCGTTCAACAACGCATCCCTCGGCTACGTGCATGCGATGGCGCATCAGCTCGGCGGCTTCTACGACCTGCCGCACGGCGTCTGCAATGCGCTGCTGTTGCCGCATGTGGAGGCGTTCAATGCGGAAACCTCGGCCGCGCGCCTCGCCGACGTGGCGCGCGCCATGGGCGAGGCCGTCGACGGGATGGACGCGGCTGCGGGAGCCAGGGCATGCCTCGCTGCCATCCGCCGGCTTTCGGTGGACACCGGCATTCCCGCCAGCCTGAGTGAACTGGGCGTGAAGGAAAAAGACATTCCCTTGCTCGCCGCGAACGCGCTCAAGGATGCCTGCGGCCTGACCAATCCCCGCAGGGCCAGCCAGGCAGACATCGAAGGCATCTTCCGCAGCGCCATGACTGCTTCGGCACCGGCCAACGCAGGCCAGCTCGATCTCGAAACAGCGGTTGCCTGACACCACGGCCACAACGCCGCCACGCGTGTTCAGTGGCTTGGAAGGCGGCGTTGTGGAGGCTGATCGGCCGTTGCCGCGGCATCAAGCAAGCATCTCGGCGGGCTCCCCTTCCAATGCGCAATCGGTTGT
The DNA here is from genome assembly GCA_035559095.1 of Ramlibacter sp. Taxonomy (GTDB): domain Bacteria; phylum Pseudomonadota; class Gammaproteobacteria; order Burkholderiales; family Burkholderiaceae_C; genus Ramlibacter. The sequence goes on along the minus strand of DATMBW010000282.1, from coordinate 7,495 downwards.
GTCACTGCAGATTGAACACTCTCGCTTGAAGGTGTCAAAGTCGACGAGGCGTACTTGGGGTGCAAGGAAATCCTCGCGCGGCGGCTCCCGGCGCATCAGGTCCGTGCTGAGGTATTTCTTGTTGTCATCCGGGAACACCGTCACCACGACTGCCTCCGCGCCAAGCTGTTCCTGCACCTTCAGCGCTCCGAGGAAATTCGCGCCCGAGCTGACGCCAACGCCGAGGCCGAGTTCGCGCGCGAGTTGCTGGGCCATAAGGATCGCGTCGCCGTCATCCACACTGACCACCGCATCAAGGAAAGCGAGGTCGAGGATGGGCGGAATGAATTCGTCGGAGATGCCCTGAATGCGGTGCTTGCCCACCTTGTGTCCGGTGCTGAGCGTGGGCGAGTTGGCGGGCTCGAGCGGATAGAGCTTGAGCGCCGGATGCGCTCGCTTCAAAAACGTGCCCACCCCCATGATGGTTCCGCCCGTCCCTACACCCGCGACAAATGCGTCGGGGCAGAGTCCATGACTGCGCAACTGCGACCAGATTTCGGGGCCGGTCGTCTGCACATGGGCGGCGACGTTGTCCTTATTGGAGAACTGGCGCGGCAGAAACGCGCCTGGCGTGCATGCGGCGAACTTCTCCGCCATCTCGATGCTGCCCAGAAAGCCGCCTTCCTCGTGGCTGACCAGACGGATTTGAGCGCCCAAGCTGCGGATCAGGTCCTTGCGCTCCTGACTCATCCAGTCGGGCATGAAGATGGTGACGGGATGACCCAAGGCCCTGCCCAGTGCTGCGAAGGAAATGCCGGTATTGCCGCTGGTAGCCTCCGCGATCGGAGCTCCAGGTTGAAGCATCTTGCGCTCGTAACCGACGCGCAGGATGTGCAGCGCCATGCGATCCTTGATGCTGCCCGTCATGTTGAGGTTTTCGGCCTTCGCGTAGACGACGCGCGGTTTCCCTCGGAACTCACAGCGAATGGCCAGAAGCGGCGTGTTCCCCACCAGATGCGAAAGTCCGCGCACCTTCTGCGAATGCGTGCCGATTGCAGCTGGTGCGTCCGGCGCTAAAATGACTTGAGTTGGCATGTCGATGTTGCTACTGGGCTTCGGGCTGTTTACCGACCTCGGGCCGGGCGTTCAGACAAATGCAGTGTTTCACGGGTGATTGACAGGGACAAGCGAGCTATTTCGAAATCGCCCTTTGTTCTGGACGAACGCTATGCACTACAGCCTCGTGGACATCAAGCTTTTTGTGGCAGTCGCCGACGCGGGCAACGTGACGCGCGGTGCGGCAACCTGCTTTCTTGCGCCGTCGTCGGCCAGCCTGCGAATCAAGCAGCTGGAAGAATCGCTGGGAACGCAGTTGTTCAACCGGCAGGCGCGCGGCGTGTCTCTCACGCGGGCGGGCCAGGTGATGCTCGAGCATTGCCGAAGATGCCTGGCCGAACTCGAACAAATGCATGCCGATCTGGCGCCCTACGCCGATGGCGTGAGGACACAGGTGACGCTGTTCGCCAACAGCACCGCCATTGCTTCGTTCCTGCCGGATGATCTGCAGTACTTTCTCCATGCCTACCCGGCTGTCCGGGTGTCGCTCGAAGAGCGCCTCAGTCACGACGTCGTGAGCGCAGTCGCGCAAGGCAGGGCCGATCTGGGCATCGTGACCTGGAACGACGAACACCCGCAACTGACCTTCTATCCGTATCGAGAGGACGAACTCGTCGTCCTTTCGCCCAAGGCAAGCCGTATCGGCAAGAACGGAGCGATAACCTTTGCCGGCTGCCTGAGCCATCCGTTCATCTCGCTTCGCAGCGGTACGGCAATTCACACGTTTCTCGTCGGAAAAGCAGCCTCCATGGGCCGCCAGCTGGATGTCCGGATCCAGGTCGCCGGTTTCCAGGCGGTGGTAGCCCTCGTGCAGGCGGGGACCGGCATCGCCGTCGTGCCGCGCTCCATCTTGAGGAGTGTCAAGAGCGATAACGTGAGCGTCTTGACCCTGCGCGAGCCGTGGGCCAAGCGGCAGTTGCACGTGTGTGCCCGACGACAATCGGAGCAGCTCTCTAGCCATGCCAAGGCATTGCTCCGGCTTTTGTGCGAGGGAACGCACAGCCTGCCTGATGCTGCTTCAGCCTGAAACCCGCCGCCCTGCCACATCGATTCGGTGCGGGGCGCAGCATTTGGGTTTGACAAACGGTGCTGTTGGCACAATCCGTTTGCGGTCCGGTTTTTCGCATGAAACACTGGCTGCATCTCAACGCGGAGCCAATCGAACATGCAGCCGATGAATCACTGGGAACGTATCGAAGCAGCGATTCACGGCAATCGGCCCGATCGCCCGCCGGTGGCGCTGTGGCGCCACTTCCCGGAGGACGACCAGTACGCCGACAAGTTGGCGGCCCATACGCTCGATTGGCAGCGAAAGTGGCAGTTCGACCTGGTCAAGTTCATGCCTTCCGGGACATATGGCGTCGAGGACTGGGGTGCAGTTAGCGCCTACCAAGGGGCCGCCAACGGGGCCCGCGCGGTGATCAAGCCCGCGGTGACGCGCACGGACGACTGGCTGCGCCTGCGGCCGCTGGATGTGCGGGAGGGCTCGTATGGCCGGCAGAACCAGGCGTTGGCCGTCACCGCCAGGGCGCTGCAAGGGTCGGTGCCGCTGCTGCAGACGGTCTTCAGCCCTTTAACGACAGCGCGCAAGCTCGGCACGGACAGGTTGTTCGCGGATTTGAGGCGCGCGCCAGACGCACTGGAGCATGCGCTGCGGGTCATTACCGAAGTCACGATCCGCTTTGCTCTCGACGCGATCGATGCCGGGGCCCACGGGATCTTCTTTGCTACCCAGTTGGCATCGCACCGGCTGCTCAGCCAGCCCGAGTACGAGCGCTTTGGCCGTGCGTACGACCTGAAGGTGTTCGCCGCGCTGCGCGGCAAGGCCAGGCTGAACATGCTCCATGCCCACGGCGAAGACGTCATGTTCGATTTGCTGTCGGAATATCCGGCTGACATGTTCAACTGGCACGATCGGCTGACCGAACCCAGCTTGCGCGAGGCAGCGGCCCTGTGTCCCAAGCTGCTCGTGGGCGGGATCAGCGAGCACGGCACGCTGCTGCACGGCAGTGAACAGGAGATCGAAAACGAGGTGCGGGACGCGCTCGCGCAGACCAAGGGCCGCCGATTGATGATCGGCCCGGGCTGCGTCGTGCCCGTCGCCACCAGCGATGCCCGCATTCGGGCGGTGGTGCGCGCGGCACATGAGTTCAAGGACCACCGGGTGGACGCCTGACGTCGGCCGTGACGCAGTTCCAATCAATTTGCAACGAGGAGAAATCATGCACCGAGCTTTGTTGAAATTCGCTTTTGCGGTCGCTCTGCTCCCAGGCCTTTCCATGCCCTTGCAGGCAGCCGACTGGCCCACTCCCGGGAAACCGGTCAAGATGATCGTGCCGGCGCCCGGCGGTGCGGGCACTGGCGACGCCATTGCCCGCGTGATCGCCGAGCAGCTGGGCAAACGGCTGGGCACGACTGTCATTGTCGATAACCGCGGCGGAGCCAACGGCAACATCGGCGCCGCAGCCGCCGCAGCCGCTGCACCCGACGGGAACACGATCCTGTTTTCCTGGGCGGGAACGCTGGCGGTCAACCCAAGCCTCTACCAGAACCTGGGGTTCGACTCGCAAAAGAGCTTCGCGCCCATCGTGCTGATTGCCGACGTCCCGAACATCCTCGTCGTGAGCAACGATCTTCCGGTCAAGACTCTTGCCGACTTCGTGCAGTATGCGAAGGCCAACCCGGGACGCGTGAATTTCGGCTCGACTGGCTCTGGCAGTTCAATGCATCTGGCGGGGGAGCTTTTCATGCGCGAAACCTCCACGCAGATGGTGCATGTTCCCTATAACGCGCCCGGCCAGGCGACCACGAACCTGATCGCAAACGAGTTGCAGGCGATGTTCCAGCTGGTGCCCGGCATCGCGGGCCAGGTCAAGGGCGGGAAGGTACGAGCCGTAGCCATCATGTCTCCATCGCGTTCGCCCGCGCTGCCGGATGTGCCGACAACGACGGAGGTGGGGTATCCCAAGCTGCAGTCGTCGACCTGGTTTGCCTTGCTTGCCCCGAAAGACACGCCAGCAGCAATCCTGGACCGCGTCAACGCCGAGGTCAACGAGATCCTGCGCGATCCCGAAGTCAGGAGCAAATTGGCCGGCATGGGCGCATCCCCTCTGGGAGGCACGCGCCAGGCGCTGAGCGACCATCTATCGGCGGAATTGCTGAAGTGGGGCAACCTCGTTCGCGCCGCCAAGATCCAGGCTCAATAGCGGGATCCAGCATTTCACGCGCCGGCTGGGTTCGAGGGCACATGACCCAGAGCAAAGTTGGTTGGATCGGGCTCGGGAACCTCGGGTCGCCGATGGCCAGCCGGCTGCTCAAGGCGGGCTATCCGATGCGCGTCTGGGCTCGCAGACCCGATGCCGCCCATTCGGCGATCGACGAAGGTGCCGTCTGGATCGATGGGCCTGCGGCACTGGCTCATGACTGCGATGTGGTCGTGACAGTCCTTAGCGGGCCGCAGGACGTTCTTTCGATGTACCGTACGATGCTGCCGAGCGCGCGCCCTGGCACGGTGTTCCTGGAAATGACCACCGCAGCGCCGGCGACGGCGCTGCAACTGCGCGCCCTTGCGGGTGAAAAGGTAGTGGTGCTGGACTGCCCGGTCACTGGCGGCGTTTCCGGAGCGCGCGAGGGGAAGTTGACCCACTTCGTGGGTGGAGACGCGCAAGCCCTGGAGCGATGCAAGCCGATCCTCGAAATCTTGAGCCAGCGCATCGTTCATTGCGGCGACAGCGGCTCCGGATACCGTATGAAGTTGATCAACCAGACCATCATGGCCGGCGCGCTGCTGGGTCTTGCCGAGGGAGCGGCCTTGGCACGTGCATGCGGCATCAGCGGAGGCGAACTGCTGGAAAGCCTGGGCGGCGGAACGGCGTCGGGTCCCTTGTTTCACGCATACGCCCACAGGATGGCGGAAGCTTGCGGGCCCGTGACTTTCACCCTCGCACTGTTACGTAAAGACCTCTTGTTGGCACGTGAGGAGGCCGTGGCACATCGAAGCAGCACCAGGCTGCTCGATTTCGCACTTTCTGCCGTCGAAGATGCCTGCTCACGATTCGGCAAGGACGCAGGCGTGCAGTCATTGGCCATTTGATCGATACCCGAAGCGGACAGTGCGGCGTATTCCTCTGGCACCTTGTTGCCGGGCCGCGAACCACGTGCTCTAGTCGGACTTGACCCCGGCCTTCCGTATCACCGAACCCCAAACGGCAATCTGGTTCTTGATATACCGGTCCAGCTCCTCCGGCGTTCCGCCGGCGGGCTCGAGGTTCATGCGGCCGATGCGCGCGCGCACCTCGGGCTCCAGCAGCGCATCGTTGATCGCACTGTTCAGCGCGTCGATCACCGGGCGCGGCGTGCCCGCGGGAGCGAGGAATCCGTACCACGACACGACCTCGAAGCCGGGCAGGCCCGATCCGACCATGGTCGGCGTCTCGGGCAGAAACGGCGAGCGCTTCGGACCGGTTGTGGCAAGCACCCTCAGCTTTCCGGCCTCCGCCTGCGCTATGACGGTGCCGGCGTCGAACGTGAAGTCCACCTCGCCGGTCACGAGGGCTTGCACCGCCGGCTGCGCACCCTTGTAGTGGATGATGGCGAAATCGATGCCGGCCATCGACTTCAGCATTTCCGCGGCAAGGTGCAGGGTGGTCCCTTTTCCGGGCGAGCTGGCGTTCAGTTTGCCGGGTTTCGCCTTGGCCAGCGCAATGAGTTCCGCCGGCGAACGCGCGTTCACACCAGGGTTCACCGCGAGAATGTTCTGCGCCGTCGCGGCCAGCACGACCGGCGTGAAGTCCTTGACCGGGTCGAACGGAAGCTTTTCGACCAGTGTTGCATTCACCGCGTGCGAGGTGACCGCGAGCAGGATCGTATATCCGTCCGGCGGCGCCTTTGCGACGTATTCAGTGCCGATCACCGTTCCCGCCCCCGCCTTGTTCTCGACGATGACGCCGCTCTTCCAGCGGCTGGCGAGGCGCTCGGCGATGACACGCCCGAGGATGTCCACGGGACCTGCAGGCGTGAACGGCACCACGATCCGTATCGGTCGCGCGGGGAAGTCCTGCGCCTGCAGCAAACCGCAAAAGAAAAATGCCACTAGAGTCGCGAATAGTTTTTTCATCGTTCTCTCCTCAGAATCGGTCGGCGCGGAACGGCTTGATGTCGATCTGCGGCGTTTCCCCCGCCACCAGCTCGGCGATGGTGCGGCCGGTGCCCGGCGCGCCGCACATGCCGACGTGGCCGTTCCCGAACGCATAGAACACGCCCGGCGCCCGCGGCGACGGACCGATGACTGGCATGCTGTCGGGCAGGCATGGACGGTGGCCCATCCAGCGCGTCACCGCCGATGCGTCGATATCTGGATACATGCGTTTGGCAAGACTGAGCAGCGCATCGGCGCGCGCCCAGTTCGGTTCGGCGTCGAGACCGGCGATCTCGACCGTTCCGGCGAAGCGCATGCCCATCTCCATCGGCGTCGCGTACACGCGCCGGTGCACCCAGTTCACCATGCGTTTCGTCGGCAAACCGTGGTGCGCGAGCGTAACGTGGTAGCCGCGCTGCGTCTCTAGCGGAATCCGGTCTCCGACCGATGCGGCGAGCCGATGCGACCACGCGCCCGCGGCCACGACAACCGCATCGGCCGCCAGCTCTTCCCCGGAAGTGCGCACCACGATGCCGCCGCCGCGCCGGGACTCGATCGCGCGGGCCTCGGTGCGTACCATGCGGCCGCCGTCGGCGACCACCTGGTCGGCGATGGCACGGGTGAGCCGGCGAGGATCGATCGTGAATCCGTTCTGCGGCGCGTAGCTTGCCCACTTGAAGCTCGGCGCGAGCGCCGGTTCCATGCGCCGGATATCGCTTTCCGTAAGATCTTCCAGCACCGCGCCCAGCTTGCGCCGCATATTTTCTCCCTGCCGGCTCGCAAGAAAGTCCGCTTCCGAGTCGTAAACGTAGAGGCAGCCCTCGCGACGGATCAGGCCTTCGGCTTTCGCGTTCTTCACCAGCGGCTCATAGCATTCGAATATCGGTGCCAGCAGCGGCCGCAGCGCGGTGGCCGTGCGCCACATCTGCTCCACGTTGGCGCATCGAATGAAGCGCCACAGCCACGGCAGGGCCCTGGGCAGGTAGGACCAGCGCACCACCAGAGGCCCGAGCGGATCGAGCATCCAGCCGGGGATCTGCCGCAGCATGCCCGGCATCGCCACCGGCATCACCGCGGTGGGCGAAAGCGATCCGGCGTTGCCGAAGGAAGTCGCCTCCCCCGGGGCGTCCTGCTCGACCAGCGTCACCGACATTCCCTTGCGCTGAAGCCAGCCGGCGCAGCATGCACCGACGATCCCCGCTCCGACCACGATCACATTCTTGTTCATTGAAGATGTCCCCTCATCGAATAGCCAGCACGTCG
>DATMBW010000281.1:0-3949 GCA_035559095.1 Ramlibacter sp. | reverse complement strand
CGGCAAATGCTGCGGGCCGCCATCGCGGCGCGCGAGCCGTTCCTGGACTTCGTCTTCAGCCGCGTCAACGCCGACGGTTCACGGCAGAAATTCCAGGTAAGCGGCGAGCCTATGTTCGGCCCGGCCTGCAGATTCCTCGGTTACCGGGGAATCGGCATGGAAATCACAACGAGGAAATAGTATGTCAGACACACCGTTTTTCCACGAAAGCTCCGGAGCCGTCCGTTTCTGGGTGCTGGTCGAAGGGCATCCATTTGCCGCGAGCGTCAGCCGGGAAGCTTTGCACCACCGCTACCGCCCCACTGCGCAGGGCGAGGATCCGATGCAAACCTATCAGGACAACGCGGCCCACATTGAGGCCGCCGTGCGCAGGCGCCTGGCCCAGGGCTCGCGCGAGCCGGTGATGCTGCGCGAGTACGACCTTGGCCCGCGGGTGCCCGGCTGAAAACGCGCTTGTTCGGGCGGCGCCCGCCATCGCCGCCGTGGAGCGACACCGCACCGGTCAGGCAGGAGCTGTTCGGTATCGAACGGCTGGAGCAGCATGCGCAGACGCTGGCGGCGGCGCAGCCGGTCGCGGCCAGGCCGCCTGCCGTGCTGTCGCTGCATCGCCGTCTCGACGACAACGCGGCTGTCCTGCTCGCCGCCTATCGCGCGAGCGCGGCCGAGCTGGAAAGTGGCCGTGGCGTCGTTCCCGCGGCCGAATGGCTGCTGGACAACTACCACCTCGTCGAAGCGCAGATCCGTGAGATCCGCGACGATTTGCCTGTCGGCTACTACCGGCAGCTGCCGAAGCTGGCCGCCGGCCCGTTCGCCGGCTATCCGCGCGTGTTCGGGCTGGCGTGGGCCTTCGTGGCCCATACCGACAGCCATTTCGATCCGGGCGCCCTGCGGCGCTTCATCGTCGCCTACCAGCGCGTGCAGCCGCTCACGATCGGCGAATTGTGGGCCGTGGCGATCACGCTGCGCATTGTCCTGATCGAGAACCTGCGGCGCCTCGCCGACCAGATCACCGCCGGGCGGCGGGCGCGCACCGACGCCCAGGCGCTGGCCAACCGGCTGCTCGCCTCGGGACACGCACGCTCCGCGCTCGAGACCGACATCGCAACGCGCGAGCCGGGCCCCTTGTCGGAAATCTTCGCCGCCCAGCTCGCCAAGCGGCTGAGGGACCAGGATCCCAGGACCACGCCGGCGCTCGGCTGGCTGGAGGAGCGGCTGCGGGCGCAGGGGACCTCGGTCGGCGAGGTGGTGGAGCACGCCCACCAGCGGCAAGGCGCCTCCAACGTCACGGTTCGCAACGTGATCACCAGCATGCGCCTGATCTCCGACATCGACTGGGCCGAGCTGTTCGAGAGCGTGAGCCTGGTCGACGAACGCCTGCGCTCGCGCAGCGCCTTCGCCGCCATGGATTTCGCCACCCGCAACCTGTACCGCAGCGCCATCGAACAGCTGGCCCGTGGATCGGCGCTGTCGGAGCTGGACATCGCCGACCAGGCCCTGCGTGCGTGCGATGGGCCGACCGGCCCCCCTGCCGATGCGGCACAGGCCGAGCGCATAGCGGACCCCGGCTATCACTTGATCGCCGAAGGGCGGCGTGCGCTCGAGCGGGCAATCGGGTTCAAGCCGCCGATGCGGCTGGCGATCATGCGCTTGCACATCCGGCTGGGGATGGCCGGCTACGTCGCGGCGATCCTGCTGGTCGCGGCCTTGTTGTTGACGCTTTCGCTGTGGGCGGTGTGGCGGCCCGGCGTGAGCGTGGGCTGGCTGGCGCTGATCGCGCTGGCCGCATTCCTCCCCGCGACCGACGTGGCGACGGCGCTGGTCAATCGCATGACAAGCTGGAGCTTCGGCGCGATTGCGCTTCCCGGGCTGGCGCTGCGCGACGGCGTTCCGCCCAGCCTGCGCACGCTGGTCGCCGTGCCCACGCTGCTGACCAGCGAGGCCGACCTGCTTGAACAGATCGAGCGCCTGGAGGTTCATCATCTCTCGGGCGCCGGCGGCGACCTGACTTTCGCCTTGCTCGCGGACGGGCTCGATGCCGACCAGGAGGTGATGGAAGGCGACGCGCCGCTGGTGGCTGTGGCTGCCGCAGCCGTCGCCGAACTGAACCGCCGGTACGGACCGGGTCCCGCGGGCGGGCCGCGCTTTTTCATGCTGCACCGGCGCCGCGTCTTCAATGCGGGCGAGGGCAAGTGGATGGGCTGGGAGCGCAAGCGGGGCAAGCTGCATGAACTCAACCAGCTGCTGCGCGGCGCCACCGACACCAGCTTCGTGCGTTCCTCCGGAATCGAGGGACAGTTGCCGGCCGATGTGCGTTACGTCATCACCCTGGATGCCGACACGAGGCTGCCCCGTGATGCCGCGCTGCGCCTGATCGGAAAGATGGCGCATCCGCTGAACCGGCCGCGCTTCAGCGAATCACTGCAGCGAGTCGTGGGCGGCTACGGCATTCTTCAGCCGCGGGTCACACCCTCGCTGCCGGTGGGCCGCGAGGGTTCGTTCTACCAGCGGCTGTTCTCGGCGCCCGGGGGCATCGATCCGTACGCCGCCGCCGCGTCCGACGTGTACCAGGACCTGTTCGGTGAAGGCTCCTACACCGGCAAGGGCATCTACGACGTGGACGCCTTCGAGGCCGCGCTGGCCGGCCGTGTGCCGGCCAATGCCATGCTCAGCCACGACCTGTTCGAGGGCATCTTCGCGCGCGCGGGCCTGGCCTCCGACATCGAAGTGGTCGAGGAATTTCCCGCCCGCTACGACGTCGCCGCCAAACGCCAGCATCGCTGGACACGCGGTGACTGGCAACTGCTTCCCTGGGTCTTCCGGCACCGGACGGCCCACCACGCGGTCCCGGCCATCGGACTGGGCAAGGTGCTGGACAACCTGAGGCGTTCGCTGATGGCGCCGCTCACCCTGGCGACCCTGGTCCTGGGCTTGACGCTGCCGCTGCCGTCGGCCCTGAAGGCCACATTGCTGGTGCTGGCCGCGATGGCCATCCCCGTGCTCCTGCCGGCGCTGTTCGCCATCGTGCCGCGCCGCTCGGGCATTCACCTTCCCAAGCACATCCGCATGCTCGCGGGCGACCTGCGCGTGGCGGCCCTGCAGACCGCTTTCTCACTGGCCTTCCTGGCCGACCAGGCCTGGCGCATGTCCGATGCGATTCTCAGGACGCTGCTGCGGCTGTCCGTGACGCGGCGCCACCTGCTGGAGTGGACGACGGCCGCCCAGTCGGCACAGGCGCCACGCCTGGATGTGCGGGGCTTTTACCGCCAGATGGCCCGCGGCACGGCGCTGGGCCTGGCCATGGCCGGCGGCGCGGTCGCCCTCGCACCTTCGTCCTGGCCACTCGCCCTGCCGTTGGCACTGCTGTGGCTGGCTGCGCCGGCGCTGGCCTCGTGGGCCAGCCGCGCACCCACCGTTGCGCAGCACATCGCGATCTCACCGGATCAGGAACGCGAGCTGCGGCTCATTGCCCGGCGCACCTGGCGCTTCTTCGAAACCTTCGTCACGCCGGCGGACAACATGCTGCCGCCGGACAACTTCCAGGTGGACCCCCGGCCCGCCGTCGCGCATCGCACCTCGCCGACCAACATCGGGCTTTACCTGCTATCGGCCATCAGCGCGCGCGACTTCGGCTGGGCCGGCACGATCGAAACCGTGGAGCGGCTCGAAGCTGCATTCGCATCCCTGCACCAGCTGGCGCGCTTCAAGGGTCACTTCTACAACTGGTACGGCACGCTCGACTTGCAGCCGCTGGCGCCGGCCTACGTGTCCTCGGTGGACAGCGGCAACCTGGCGGGCCACCTGATCGTGCTCGCCAATGCCTGCGAGGAATGGATCGGCGAGTCGCCGGCGCCTCATTCGCGATCGGGCGTGGCGGACGACCTCGCGCTGGCCCGCGAAACGATGGCCGGCCTGCCCGCCGCCAGCGGCGAGGGCGGACGGCAGCTTGCCA
>DATMBW010000280.1:0-15973 GCA_035559095.1 Ramlibacter sp. | reverse complement strand
TGGAACATTCTTGAAGGAATCCCCGACCCTGAGATTCCCGTCGTGTCCATCCGCGAGCTGGGCATCCTGCGCGAAGTCAACGAACGCGACGGCGCGCTGGAAGTGGTGATCACGCCCACCTACAGCGGGTGCCCGGCCATGGGGCAGATCGAGCAGGACGTGCGCGCCGCACTGGCGGCCAGCGGCTTGCAGGCCCACGTGGTGACGCGGCTGGCCCCGGCCTGGACCACGGACTGGATCACCGAGGACGCGAAGCACAAACTGCGGGCCTTCGGGATCTCGCCGCCGCTGGCGGCCGCACAGGACAACGTGGTGCGTTTCGCGCGCCGCGGGGCCGGCGCGGCCCAGGCCGTGGCCTGCCCCCGCTGCGGCTCGGCCAACACGACGGAAACCTCGCACTTCGGCTCCACGGCGTGCAAGGCGCTGTACAAGTGCCTCGATTGCCTGGAGCCTTTCGACTACTTCAAGCCCTATTGATCGCCGATCGATGGCTGCACATTTCCACCCCTTGACGGTCAAGCGCGTGACCCCCGACGCCGCGGGCTCGGCCGCGATCACGTTGGAGGTGCCGGCGGCGCTGCATGACGGCTTCGACTTCCAGCCCGGCCAGTTCGTGACGCTGCGCGCCGTCATCGACGGCCAGGAAACACGCCGCAGCTACTCCATCTGCAGTCCGCGCCAGCGCTACTTGCAGTGCGGAGAAATCGACATCGGCGTGAAGCCGGTCGAGGACGGGATCTTTTCGCGCTGGGCCGTGGCGCACCTGCGCGCGGGCGAGACGGTCGAGGTGATGCCGCCGGACGGGCGCTTCACGCCGCGTGTCCCGGGTGCCCGCCACCGCGTGGGGTTCGCGGCGGGCTCGGGCATCACGCCGGTGCTGTCGATCATGGCGAGCACGCTGGACAGCGAGCCGCAATCACGATTCACGCTCGTCTACGGCAACCAGCGGGTCAACACCATCATGTTCAACGAGGCCCTGCAGGACCTCAAGGACCGCTTTCCGGCGCGCGTGTCGCTGATCCACCTGCTGTCGCGCCAGGCCCAGGAAGTGGAGCTGCTCAATGGCCGCGTCGATGAGGCCAAGGTCGCCGAACTGCTGCGCAGTCTGCTGCCGGCCAACGATATCGACGAAGCCTTCGTCTGCGGTCCCGAGGGCATGATCGATGCGACCCTGCAGGCCCTGCTTGCCGGCGGTGTGCCTGCCGAACGCATTCATGCCGAGCGCTTCTTCGCGGCCTCGCAAAGGCCGGTGGCAAAGCCCGCGCCTCGCGTTGTGCCGGCGACGGACGAGCAGACCGCGCGGCATCGGCTGGAAGTGGTGCTGGACGGCAAGACCCACCAGCTGGCCATGGGCGACGACGATCGGGTGCTCGAGGTGGCGCTCGAAGCCGGTCTGGACCTGCCTTATTCATGCAGGAGCGGCGTCTGCTGCACCTGCCGCGCCCGTGTGCTGGAAGGCAAAGTGGAGATGGACAAGAACTTCACGCTCGAGCCCTGGGAAATGGCCAAGGGCTTCGTGCTGACCTGCCAGGCCCGGCCGCTGAGCGACCGGCTCGTGGTGAGCTACGACGAGCGCTGAGCGCGCGCTGCGCAACTTCCGTGCTGGGAGCTCAGGCAAACAGCCGGCGGCAGATTTCGACTGTGGCAGCGGCCTGGTTCAGGGTGTAGAAGTGCAGGCCGGGCGCGCCCCCCGCGCGCAGCTGCTCGCACAACTGGGTGACCACGTCCAGGCCAAAGGCCTTGATCGAGGCGCTGTCGTCGCCGAAGCTCTGCAGGCGCAGCCGGATCCAGCGTGGAATCTCGGCGCCGCAGGCATCCGAAAAGCGCATCAACTGCGCGGAGCTGTTGATCGGCATGACACCGGGAACCACCGGCACGTGAACACCCAGCCGGTCCGCATCTTCCACGAACCGGAAGTACGAATCGGCGTTGAAGAAGTACTGCGTGATCGCGGCGTCGGCCCCGGCGTGGATCTTGGCGGCGAAAGCCTGCAGGTCGGCCTCGGGCGAGCGCGCCTGCGGATGCATCTCGGGGTAGCAGGCCACCTCGATGCGGAACTCGTCGCCGGTCTCGGCCCGGATGAAGGCCACCAGGTCGCTGGCGTAGTGGAACTCACCGCCCGTGCCATAGCCGCTGGGAAGGTCACCGCGCAGCGCCACCATTCGCTTCACGCCCATCTTGCGCAGCAGCGCGAGCTGCTCACGGGTTTTGCCGCGGGTGGCGCCGATGCACGAATAGTGCGATGCGGCATCGACGCCTTCCGCGAGTATTTCCGCGACGGTCCCGAAGGTGCCTTCCTGGGTCGAGCCGCCGGCGCCGTACGTCACCGAGCAGAACTCGGGTCGCAGCGCATACAACGCCTGCCGCGCAGTGCGCAGCTTGGCGGCGCCTTCGGGCGTCTTGGGCGGAAAAAATTCAAAGCTGATGGGAATGATTGCCGGCACACCCGCGGCCGGCCCGGCGTCGTTCGCGCTCATGGTTTCCCTCCTTCGATGCTTGCGTGCACAAAAAATTCGCGATTGCCATCACCGCCCGTGACGGGACTGTCGTACCAGCCGCGCACCTGCAACCCCAGCGACGCGCAGCACTCGCGAATGCGCTGTTCCACCACCGCATGAAGCGCCGGGTCGGTGACGATGCCGCCCTTGCCGACCTGGCCGGGTTGCAGCTCGAACTGCGGCTTGACCAGCATCAGCATTGCGCCGGACGGCCTGAGCAGCGGCACCAGCGCCGGCAGCACCAAGGTCAGCGAGATGAACGACAAGTCGCCGGTCACCAGGTCGAAGTCGCCGCCCACCTGAGCGGTCGTCAGCTCGCGGGCATTGACTTTTTCCATCGCCACCACCCGCGGGTCGTGGCGCAGCTTGTCGTGCAATTGGCCATGGCCCACATCCACGCCGGTCACGCTGGCGGCGCCGCGCTGCAACAGGCAGTCCGTGAAGCCGCCGGTGGACTGGCCCACGTCCAGGCAGCGCTTGCCCCCGACATCGATGCCGCTGGCCCCCAAGGCGCCTTCCAATTTGAGCCCGCCGCGCGAGACATAGCGCGCCTCCGCGTTATCCAGGAGCTGGAGTTCGGCGTGCGGCGGCAGCTCGTCGCCGTTCTTGGCGACGTTCCTCCACGCGCCGCGATCCAGCCAGCGCACGCCGGACGCGATCAGCCGCTGGGCTTGCGAGCGCGAAGCCGCCAGGCCACGTTGGACAAGAAGCTGGTCGGCACGCATGGGAACGAACTTGTCATGCTTGTCATTGCGGGCTTGACCCGCAATCCATGATTGAACAACCATGGATGCCGGATCCAGTCCCGGCAAGACATGCAAGTTCAATACCGGTACGTATCGGGCTTGTACGGCCCCTGCTTGGGCACGCCGATGTATTCGGCCTGCTCGTCGCTCAATTCGGTGAGCATGGCACCCACCTTCTTCAGGTGCAGCCGGGCCACCTTCTCGTCCAGGTGCTTGGGCAGCACGTAGACCTTGCCTTGCTCGTAGTAGTCGCTGTGCGTGAACAGCTCGATCTGGGCGATCGTCTGGTTGGCGAACGACGAACTCATCACGAAGCTGGGGTGTCCGGTGGCGCAGCCGAGGTTCACGAGGCGGCCTTTGGCCAGCAAGATGAGCTTCTTGCCGTCCGGGAAGATCACGTGATCGACCTGCGGCTTGATCTCTTCCCACTCGTACTTCTCGATCGACGCGATGTCGATCTCGTTGTCGAAGTGGCCGATGTTGCAGACGATCGCCTGGTCCTTCATCTTGCCCATGTGCTCGTGCCGGATCACGTGCCGGTTGCCGGTCGCCGTCACGAAGATGTCGCCCTTGTCGCAGGCGTATTCCATGGTGACGACCTTGAAGCCCTCCATCGCGGCCTGCAGCGCATTGATCGGGTCGATCTCGGTCACCCACACCTGCGCCGACAGCGCCCGCAGCGCCTGGGCCGAGCCCTTGCCCACGTCGCCGTAGCCGCAGACCACAGCCACCTTGCCGGCGATCATCACGTCGGTGGCGCGCTTGATGCCGGCCACCAGCGATTCGCGGCAGCCGTACAGGTTGTCGAACTTGCTCTTGGTGACCGAGTCGTTCACGTTGATCGCGCGGAAGAGCAGCGTGCCCTTGGCGCTCATTTCCTTCAGGCGGTGCACGCCTGTCGTCGTTTCTTCCGTGACGCCGATGATGTGCGCGGCCTTGCGGCTGTACCAAGTGGCGTCCTGCGCCAGCTTGGCCTTGATCGCGGCGAACAGGCAGGTTTCTTCCTCGCTGACCGGATGAGCGATCACGGAAGGGTCCTTTTCGGCCCGCTTGCCCAGGTGCATCAGCAGCGTGGCGTCGCCACCGTCGTCCAGGATCATGTTGGGGCCTTCCCCATCCGTTCCCCTGGCGCCGAATTCGAAGATCCGGTGCGTATAGTCCCAGTAGTCGGCCAGGCTCTCGCCCTTCACGGCAAAGACCGGCGTGCCGCCCGCGGCGATCGCGGCGGCGGCGTGGTCCTGCGTCGAGAAGATGTTGCACGAGGCCCAGCGGACCTGGGCGCCCAGCGCCTGCAGCGTCTCGATGAGCACCGCGGTCTGGATGGTCATGTGCAGCGATCCCGTGATGCGGGCGCTCTTCAGCGGTTGGCTTCGCGCGAATTCCTCGCGGATGGCCATCAGGCCGGGCATTTCGGTCTCGGCGATGCGGATTTCCTTGCGGCCCCAGTCGGCCAGCGACAGGTCGGCGATGGCGCAGTCGGCGGCGGCTGGCTTGAGAACGGCATTCATGGCGGCTCCAGACAAAATGGTTTCGAGAACCACTGACCGGTGGGGATGCCTAATGGAAGGGCTCACCGCACGGAATCAGTGGGTGAGCGTCGTTGCGATGTTGACCGAGCCTCACGCCTGGCAGGCGCTGCAACGCTCCTCGGATGGCCCGATTATAGGGAAATCCGGGTGACCCCGGACGGCGAAAGCCCTCCCATCAAGCGAGGAAGCCGCTCGCCCTCACAGGGCGGACGTGAGACCGTCGAGCTTGAGAGTCCGACGCGCCGGCTTGGGCCATCCTTGGAGCTCCCGATGCCGGCCTGCGACGAGGTTGGCACCCACCCGGCACAATAGGGGGTTTGCGTTGCCGGCTGTCTTCCTGCCACCGGCGCATGATCTCCGGAGTCCCCGTTTGTCCGCCTCGACCCTTGCCGCCGAAACCCGGCGCCGCCGCACCTTTGCCATCATTTCCCACCCCGACGCGGGCAAGACCACGCTGACGGAAAAGCTGCTGCTGTTTTCCGGCGCGATCCAGATCGCCGGTTCGGTCAAGGCGCGCAAGGCCTCGCGCCATGCCACCTCGGACTGGATGGAGATCGAAAAGCAGCGGGGCATCTCGGTGGCCAGCTCGGTGATGCAGATGCTGTACCGCGACCACGTGATCAACCTGCTGGACACGCCCGGCCACAAGGACTTCTCGGAAGACACCTACCGCGTGCTCACGGCCGTGGACTCGGCGCTGATGGTGATCGACGCGGCCAACGGCGTGGAGGCGCAAACGCGCAGGCTGATCGAGGTGTGCCGCCAGCGCGACACGCCCATCATCACTTTCGTCAACAAGATGGACCGGGAAGTGCGCGAGCCGCTGGACATCCTGGACGAGGTGGAACGCGAACTGGGCATGGCCTGCGTGCCGATGACCTGGCCGGTCGGCCACGGCAAGACCTTCGGCGGCATCATGAACCTGCGCACGCAGACGATGACCGTCTTTGAATCAGGCTCGGAGCGCCGGCCCCAGGATTTCGAGACGATTCCCCTGTCGGATCGCGAAACCCTGCTCGGGCGCTTCGGCCACGAATACGAAACCGCCGGGCAAAGCATGGAACTCGCGGTCGGCGCCTCCCCCAGCTGGGACCACGCGGCCTTCCTCGCGGGCAAGCAGACGCCCGTGTTCTTCGGCTCCGGCGTCAACAATTTCGGCGTGGCCGAAGTGCTGGAAGCGCTGGTGGACCTGGCGCCTTCTCCCGGGCCGCGAACCAGCCACCTCGTCGCCAGCAAACAGACGTTGGTCAAGGACGTCCAACCGGAAGACGAAGGCTTCTCGGGTGTGGTGTTCAAGGTGCAGGCCAACATGGACGCCAACCACCGCGACCGCATCGCCTTCGTGCGCATGGCGTCGGGCAAGTACGCGCCGGGCATGAAGCTCAAGGTGCAGCGCACCGGCAAGGAGCTGCGGCCCACCTCGGTCGTCACCTTCCTGTCGCAGCGCCGCGAAGCGGTGGACGAAGCCTACGCGGGCGACATCATCGGCTTCACCACGCACGGCGGCGTGCAGCTCGGCGACACCATCACCGACGGCGCGAACCTCCAGTTCACCGGCCTGCCCTTTTTCGCGCCCGAGCTGTTCATGACCGTGGTGCTGAAGAACCCGCTGCGCACCAAGCAGTTGCAGCAAGGCCTGGCGCAACTCGGCGAGGAAGGCGCGATCCAGGTGTTCCGCCCACAGGTCGGCGGGCCGATGCTGCTCGGCGCGGTCGGCCAACTGCAGTTCGAAGTGGTGCAGCACCGGCTCAAGTCCGAGTACGACGCCGACGTCCGGCTCGAAGGCTGCCAGTACACGGGTGCGCGCTGGATCACCGCCGACACGCCGTCCGAGCTGCGCGCATTCGTCGATGCCTATCCGCAGCGGATGGCGCTGGATGCCGCCAACTCGCTGGCCTTCCTGTGCACCTCGCCCTACGACGTGCGGCTGGCGCAGGAGCGCTTTTCCAGGATCCATTTCCATCCGCTGCGCGAGCATGCGGGGCTGAGCCTGCACAACGCCGGATAGGAGCCTGCTCCTGGCGCTCATGTGGATAATGGCCAAAACCAACCACAAGAGCACAACGAGGGGGATGCAATGGAACGCGATCTTGCGAGGGCCAGCGCACGTGCCGCAACCATGGCCGTGCTGGCGGCCCTGCTCGCCGCCGGCTGCGGCGGCGGCGGCGGCAGTCCTGGCGCCTGCATCAGCGGCAGCGCGCAAACCTGCGCGGCGGCGGCCCCACCTGCGCCGGCGCCGGTCGCTTCCGGGTCCGCACGGTGGGCCGAAGTCTGCACGCTGGACGGCGTCAAGAACTTCACGCGCACCTACATGGACGAAGCCTACCTCTGGTACCGTGAGATCCCGCCGATCGATGCCGCCCCATACAGCAGCATCGGCCAGTACTTCTATGATCTGCTGACTCCGGCGCTGGACTCCAGCGGCCAGCGCAAGGACAGGTTCAGCTTCATCGTGACCAGCAAGGACGCACAAAGCCTGTCGACCGGCGCCATCACCGCCTATGGCGTTCGTTGGGAAACCGATGCCCAGGGCCGGGAACGTGCGGCCTTCGTCGAAGAAGGCTCACCGGCGCAAGCCGCCGGCCTGGCGCGCGGCGCGCAGCTGGTGGAGGTCCTGACGCCCGGCACGCCCGACTGGTATCCCAACACCGGCACCGGCATCAGCTTCACCTGGCGGCCGGCGCCGGACCAGCCCGCGCGCACGGCGGCCTTGACTTCGGCCGTGCTCCAGGAGGACCCGGTCCCGCTGGTGCGCAGCCTGGTTTCGCCCGCCGGCCGGCGGGTCGCGTACGTATTGTTCAACGCGCACACCAAGGGTGCGCAGGACAAGCTGATCGCCGCAATAACCACCTTGCAGCAGGCCGGCATAAGCGAGCTCGTGCTCGACCTGCGGTACAACGGCGGCGGCTATCTCTATACGGCGCTCGCGCTTGCCTCGATGGTGGCCGGCCCCGGCACCGACGGGCAGGTGTTCGAGCGGCTGCAGTTCAACGACAAGCGCCAGGCCGAGACCGATGCCGCCGTGTTCCATTTCTCGGGCAAGCTCCTGGTCGGCGAGACCGAGTTCCCGGAGGGAACGTTCCTGCCGCGGCTCGCCTTGCCCCGGGTCTACGTGCTGACCTCGGCGGGCACTTGCTCGGCCAGCGAGTCCGTGGTCAACAGCCTGCGCGGCGTGGGCGTCGATGTGGTGGTGGTCGGCGAGGCCACCTGCGGCAAGCCGTACGGATTCAGCCGGCGCGACAACTGCGGCCTGTCCTATTTTCCGATCGAGTTCCAGGGCACCAACGCGCTGGGCTTCGGTGATTACGCCTCGGGCTTCGCGCCCACCTGCGCCGTTGCGGACGATTTCGATCACGCGCTGGGCGCACCGGAGGAGCGCCTCCTGGCCACGGCGTTGCATCATATCGACCAGGGAAGCTGCCCCGATCAGGCCGCGCTGCCCAAGAGCCTGAGCGCCCAGCCCGCCGCACGCCGGGCTACCCACCTGCTTCCGGGCAAGCTGATTCTGAGCCCTCGGTAACCGCGTGGAGCCGCTACACCCGCAATCACTTGCAGCGTTGCGCCCTGTCGTGGGCGTCTTTACCGACATCGACGACACGCTCACCACCGAGGGTGCGATCACGGCCGATGCTCTTGGGGCACTGGGCCGGCTGCGCTCGGCCGGCATTCATGTGATTGCCATCACGGGCCGGCCGGTGGGCTGGAGTGAACCCTTCGCCTTGCAGTGGCCGGTGGACGCGATCGTGGCCGAGAACGGGGCGGTGGCGCTGGTGCGGCAGGCCGGGGCAAGGAGCGGGCTGGTCAAGCGGTACCAGCAGGACGAAGCCGTGCGCCGCGCCAACTACGCCCGCCTGCAGCGGGCCGCGCAGCGCATCCTGCGCGAAGTGCCCGGTGCCGTGCTGGCGCGCGACAGCGCGGGGCGCGAAACCGACATCGCCGTGGACCACAGCGAATTCGCGCGGTTGCCGCCCGGCTACGTGGCTCAGGTGGTGCAGCTGATGCACGACGAGGGCATGAACGCCACGGTCAGCTCGATCCACATCAATGGCTGGTACGGCGACCACGACAAACTGTCGGGCGCGCGCTGGATCGTGCGCGCGCTGTTCGGCCGCGAACTCGACGCGGAATTCGACCGCTGGGTATACGTGGGAGATTCGCCCAACGACGTGCTGATGTTCGAGCGCTTCCCGCACAGCGTGGGCGTGGCCAACATCCGCCGCTTCGAGGCCGAACTGACGCACCCGCCGCGCTACATCACGCAAGCCGAGCGCGGCGCCGGCTTTGCCGAGGTGGCGCAGGCCATTCTGGCCGCCCGGCAAGGCTAAGTCGCTTGCCAGCCGCTGCGCAGCGGCGCAGGTTGCAGTTCTATCCGAAAGTTGCCCTGCGGCCGCGCTGGTCATCGCACGATGGGCGCTGGCAAGTCTTCTCTAGTGGGAGATCGACATGGCGACTGCGAACCGACCCGATGCACCGGAGCCGCGATTCTTGAGCGCACCGGCCAGCGGCTGGGAAGTGGCGTGGGGGCTGCTGCTGATCGTCAGCGGCGTCCTGGCGATGGTGATGCCGGGTGTGGCGGCCCTGGCGACGGCGGTGTTCTTCGCCTGCCTGCTGGTCGTCGGCGGCGTTTGCGAGGTCGCCTATGCCGTCCAGACGCGCGGCCAGCAGGGGTTCGGCTGGAAACTCGCGTCCGGCATCCTGACGCTGGTCCTGGGGATCGCCGTCCTGGTGGTTCCGCTGGCGGGCGTGGCCTCGCTGGCGCTCCTGGTCGGCGGCTTCCTCTTTGCAGGCGGCATCACGCGCACGGCGCTGGCCTTCAAGCTCAAACCGGCGGGCGGCTGGGGCTGGGTCCTGTTCGATGGCCTGCTTTCCATCGTGGTGGCCCTCCTCATCGCGATCGGGTGGCCGGAGAGTTCCCTCTCCTTCATCGGCCTGTTGACGGGGCTGTGGCTGATCATGGCCGGCCTGTGGCGCATCATGTTGCGGCCGGCGGCCGGCCCCGCGTGAGGCTGGGCCCGCGCGCGAACTCACTGGGTCTTGACCAGCCCCAGCTTTTCCACCAGCGCTTTTTCGCGCTGGAAGGTTTCCTGCGCGAACCTGGCGTATTGCGCCGAGTCCATGTAGATCGGCAGCATGTCGTAGCGGGCCAGGGCCTGCACGTAGCTCGGGTCCTCCATGGCTTTCTTGAATCCGTCGTGCAGTTTCTTGACCACGTCGGGCGGCGTGCCGCGCGGCGCGCCGATGCCGAACGGCGAGTTCTGCACGATGTCGATGCCCAGCTCCTTGAGCGTGGGCGCATCGGGGAATTTCGCCAGACGCTGCTCGCCCCAGGTGTTGAGCACGCGCAACTTGCCCGATTCGACCAGCGGCGCGAAGCCCGTGGAGTCGGCCGCGGCCATGAGGTGGCCGCCCACGATCGCCTGCGCCAGCTCGGCGCTGCCCTTGTAGGGAATGTGGTTGAGCTGGATGCCCAGCTTCTGCGCGATCAGCTCCGTGGTCAGGTGCGGGCTGGTCAAGGTGCCGGTCGAGCCGTAGTTGAGCTTGCCCGGATTGGCCTTGGCGTAGGCGACGAAGTCGTTCCAGGTCTTGATCGGGCCGCTGGTGGGCACCACGATGCCGAAGGCGTAGCCCGTGACGTTGATGACGTAGCTGATGTCCTTGACCGGGTCCCAGTTGATCTTGGTGGTGTAGGGCAGCCGGAACACGCCCAGCGGGATCTGTGCCAACGTGTAGCCGTCGGCCGGCGCTGTCTGCATTTGCTGGGCCGGCAGGGTGCCGCCGGCGCCCGGCTTGTTTTCGATGACCACGGGCTGGCCGAGGGCCTTGGAAGCGTTGTCGGCGAGCGAGCGCATGGTGATATCGGTCGGCCCGCCGGCCGGGAACGCGATGATGAGCTTGATCGGTTTGGCGGGAAAGGCCTGGGCATGGACAACCAGGCTCGATGCGGCCAAGCTGGCGGCGGCGAGCTGGATCAGATGGCGACGGCGCATCGGGGCTCCTGATGTTGATGGACTCAAAAGGGCATTGGAACCTCTACGCGCCGCCGATGCATCCGGAGTGTCCCTGCAGCCGTCACCGAAGCGACTCAATCGGCCAGCAGTCGGACCGATGCGGCATTTTCGCGACATTTGTCGATTTTGGTTGCATATGACACACGGTCAACCATAACAGCCCGTGATTGCCGACCGCAGCATAGACCCAGGCTCTTTGACAAAGCCGGTGCAGCAAGGCCGGCTTTGACCCAGGGCCTGACTCCGTGCCGGATTCTTACCGGATCAACCAACCACTCAACCCAGCGACCGCAAATGAAAACAATCACCTCTTCGGCGCTTGCCGCACTCCTCCTGACGCTCGGCAGTGCGCAGGCCCAGCAAATGTCTCCAATGACCTGGTCTGGTGCGTACGCGGAACTCGGCTATACGTTCCTGAAGATCGACGCTTTTGGAACGAGCTTCCGGCCGGGCGCAATCCGCGGCATTCTCGGGTACGACTTCCACCCGTATTTCGCAATCGAGGGCATGGCGGCCGGCGGCGTCAGCGACGACGACAAGAACCTGACGGTCAGCGGCATTCCCTCCAACGTTCAGGCCAAGATGGACTACATGTATGGCATCTGGGTCAAGCCGAAATACCAGTACCAACAGTCGGAGGTTTTCGCCCGCCTCGGCTGGGCCCATACCAAGGCCGAAATACAGCGCACGGGCTTTCCTACCCGTTCGGAGTCCCAGGACGACTTCGCCTGGGGGCTCGGCGTGAACTACCGGGTCCGGCCGAACATCATCCTCGGCATCGACTGGATGCGCTACTCGAACCAGAGCAACAGCCACGTCGACGGCCTGACGCTGAGCGCCGGCTGGCACTGGTAGTGCGATCATTCAGCAAATTCGCTGCGCGAATTTGCTGAATGGCCTGATCAGTATGAAGAGGCCCGGCAAAGCCGGTTCCTCTTCACAAGCGTGACCGGGCTGCGGGCTGCTGCGCCCGGTCGATGCCGCTGCGCGGAGATGCTCTAACGGGCCAGCACCGGCGCCAACGCGAGACCGGTGTGGGTCCCTCGGATCACCAACTGCTCAGGCGGCACCGCGGCCACCACGAGTCCGCCCTCGCCGCCCCCCTCCGGCCCCAGGTCGATCACCCAATCGGCTTCGGCGATCACGTCCAGGTCATGTTCGATCACGATCACGCTGTGGCCGCCGTCCACCAGCCGGTGCAGCACGCGCACCAGCTTCTCGACGTCGGCCATGTGCAGGCCCACGGTCGGCTCGTCGAGCACATACAGGGTGTGCGGCGCCTTCTGCCCGCGGCGGGTGAGCCGCGGCGCCGGGCCGCTCCCAAGCAAGGCCGCGCCCCCCTCAGGGGGGTCTTCGCCGAAGGCGAGGGGAGGCAACATCCCGTCGCGCACCTTGGACAGCTCGGTCACGAGCTTGATGCGTTGCGCCTCGCCGCCGGACAGCGTCGGCGACGGCTGTCCCAGCGTGAGGTAGCCCAGGCCGACATCCTCGAGCAGCCGCAGCGGATGGCTGATGTTCGGCATCGCCGCGAAGAAGTCCACCGCCTCGTCGACTTCCATCCGCAGCACATCGCCGATGTTCTTGCCGCGCCAGGTGACGGCCAGCGTCTCGGGGTTGAAGCGGGCGCCATGGCAGGACTCGCACGGCACTTTCACGTCGGGCAGGAAGCTCATGCCGATGGTGCGCAGCCCCTGGCCTTCGCAGGTCGGGCAGCGCCCCTCACCGGTATTGAACGAGAAGCGGCCAGGACCGTAGCCGCGCGCACGCGCCTCCAGCGTGTCGGCGAACAGCTTGCGGATCGTGTCCCAGAAGCCGATGTAGGTGGCGGGGCAGGAGCGCGGCGTCTTGCCGATCGGCGTTTGGTCCACCTCCAGCACCCGGTCGATCACCTGATAGCCGTCCAGGCCCTCGCAGCCGACCCAGGCCGGGTGCTTGCCCGCGGCGTCGGCGTCGCGTCCGGACTTGGTGTAGCGCTGCTGCACCACCGCCTGCACGTTGTGCAGCAGGACGTCGCGGGCGAGCGTGGACTTGCCCGAGCCCGACACGCCGGTGACCGCGACCAGGCGACATAGAGGGATGTCGACGTCGATGTCTTTCAGATTGTGCAGATCGGCACCGCGCAGGCGCAGCCAGCTCATGTTTCCGTCCGCCTGCGGGAGCGGATCCGGGTGGGATCGATGGCGATCGAGCGAACCCCCAGCCCTGCTTTCCCCCAACGGGCGCGGGAGAGATACGCCGCGGCGCGACTTCACCGGATGCTTCATCGCGTGCAGCAGGTAGCGGCCGGTGACCGATTCGGGCACAGCCGAAACATCCCCCGCCGATCCCTGCGCCACCACCTGGCCGCCGCGCTTGCCGGCGCTGGGGCCGATGTCGATGATGTGGTCGGCGCGGCGGATCGTGTCCTCGTCGTGCTCCACCACCACCAGGGTGTTGCCCTTGTCGCCCAGCTTGTGCAGCGCGTCCAGCAGGATCTGGTTGTCGCGCGCGTGCAGCCCGATGGTCGGCTCGTCCAGCACATAGCAGACGCCCTGCAGGTTGGAGCCCAGTTGCGCCGCCAGGCGGATGCGCTGGGCTTCGCCGCCGGACAGGGTCGGCGCGCCGCGGTCCAGCGTGAGGTAGCCCAGACCGACCTCCTCCAGGAATTCGAGGCGGCTGCGAATCTCGGGAATCAGGTCGCGCGCGATGCCTTCTTCCCGCGTGCTCAACACGCCCTTGACCTGCAGGCTTTCGATCCACCTGCGAACGTCCACCACCGAAAGCGCGGCGATTTCCGCGATACCGGTCTTGTCGAACTTCACGTTGCGCGCCTGCAGATTGAGTCGGGCACCGTGGCAGGCCGGGCAGACTTCGTCGGCCACGTCTTCCACTTCCGGTTCGGCGAACGTCTGCTCGCGCCCCTTGTTGTCGTCGGGCTGCACCGTGTCGTCGAACGCCTTGCGCTGCTCGCGCGTGAGCTTCACCCCGGTGCCCACGCACTCCGGGCACCAGCCGTGCTTGCTGTTGTACGAGAACAGGCGCGGGTCCAGCTCCGGGTAGCTGGTGCTGCACACCGGGCAGGCGCGCTTGGTGGAGAACACCTCCACCTGGCCGATGTGGCGGTGCGATCCCAACCCGGCGATCATGGCGCCCCGGAGGCCGTCCAGCGGCGCCAGCACGTGCAGCACGCCCTTGCCGTGCTCCAGCGCCAGGGCGAGCTTTTCGCGCAGCAGGTTCTCGTTGGCCG
This sequence comes from Ramlibacter sp., assembly GCA_035559095.1. GTDB lineage: Bacteria > Pseudomonadota > Gammaproteobacteria > Burkholderiales > Burkholderiaceae_C > Ramlibacter. The sequence goes on along the minus strand of DATMBW010000280.1, from coordinate 1,966 downwards.
GCGTCACGTCGAGGTCGCACACCGGCAGCTCGATCGTGTGTTCCTTGAAGCGGTCGATGCGCGGAAAGTTCGTGGTCGGCAGGAAGTTGCCGTCGACCCGCAAATGCGTGTAGCCGCGCGGCCGGGCCCATTCCGCGAGTTCGGTGTATACGCCCTTGCGGTTGATCACCAGCGGCGCCAACAGGCCAATGTGCTGGCCGCGGTAGCGGCGCATCAGTTGCGCGGCGATGCTGTCGGGCGTCTGCGGCCGCACTTCGGCGCCCTCGTTCACGCAGTGCTGCACGCCGAGCTTGACGTAGAGCAGGCGCAGGAAATGCCAGACCTCGGTGGTGGTGCCGACGGTCGATTTGCGCCCGCCGCGCGACAGCCGCTGCTCGATCGCCACCGTGGGCGGAATGCCGTACACCGCATCCACTTCCGGCCGGCCCGCCGGTTGCACGATGCTGCGCGCGTAGGCATTGAGCGATTCCAGGTAACGCCGCTGTCCTTCGTTGAACAGGATGTCGAACGCCAGCGTCGACTTGCCCGAGCCCGACACACCGGTCACCACGCTGAACTTGTTGTGCGGAATGTCGACCGAGAGCGACTTGAGGTTGTGCTCACGGGCGTTGACGATCTGGATGCTCTTGGGAGGTTGGGCGTTGGGCGTTGCGAAATTGGGGTCAGATTCCAATTTCCCGGAACCACCTTTCGTATTGGCAACCCCGCGCGGGGAAATTGGAATCTGACCCCAATTTCGCGCCTCTTCCACGCCCAACGCTGAACGCTGAACGCCGAACCCCAAGGTGCCGTCGTACTCGCGCAAGGCCTTGGCCGTGTGCGAGCTCGGATGCAGCTTTACTTCTTCCGGCGGCCCTTCGGCCACCAGCAGTCCGCCGGCGTCGCCGCCTTCCGGCCCCAGGTCGATCAGCCAGTCGGCGGCGCGGATCACGTCCAGGTTGTGCTCGATGACGATCAGCGAATTGCCCCCTTCCAGCAATTTGCGCAAGGCGCGCATGAGCTTGGCGATGTCGTCGAAGTGCAGGCCGGTGGTCGGCTCGTCGAACATGAACAGCGTGCCGCGGATCGCCGTCGCCTGCCGGCTCGAGGTGGCGCTCCTGGCCGCCTGCGCCAGGAAGCCCGCGAGCTTGAGGCGCTGGGATTCACCGCCGGACAAGGTCGGCACCGGCTGGCCCAGCTTCACGTATTCCAGGCCCACGTCCACGATCGGCTGCAGCGCGCGGATCACGTCGCGGTCGTTCGCGAACAGCGATGCGGCCTCGCTCACGGTGAGGTCCAACACGTCGGCCACGTTCATGATGCGGTAATTGGAATCTGACCCCAATTTTCTTTCGATGGTCACTTCCAGGATTTCGGGGCGGTAGCGCTTGCCGTCGCAATCGGGGCAGCGCAGGTACACGTCCGACAGGAACTGCATTTCGACGTGCTCGAAGCCGGAGCCGCCGCAGGTGGGGCAGCGGCCGTCGCCGCTGTTGAAACTGAACTTCGACGAGGTGTAGCTGCGCTGCAGCGCCAGCGGCGCGTTCGCGAAAATCTCGCGGATGCAGTCCCATGCACCGACGTAACTGGCCGGGTTGGAGCGCGCCGTCTTGCCGATCGGCGACTGGTCCACGAACACGACGTCGCTCAGGTGATCGGCGCCCAGCATGCGATCGTGCAGGCCGGGCGTTTCGGTCGCCTTGCCGAAATGGCGCGTGAGCGCCGGTGCCAGCACGTCCTGGATCAGGGTCGACTTTCCGGAGCCGGACACGCCGGTGACGCACACCAGCCGCTGCAGCGGAAACTCCACGGCCAGGTTCTTGAGGTTGTGTTCGCGCACGCCTTCGAGGATCAGGCGCGGCGTGGCGTCGGTCACCGCGCGCTTGAAACCCATGCCCACGTGCTTGCGCGCGCCCAGGTAGGCGCCGGTGAGCGTGTCGGCATGGCGCAGGTCTTCCGTCGCGCCGTCGAACACGATCTGCCCGCC
>DATMBW010000279.1:0-3371 GCA_035559095.1 Ramlibacter sp. | reverse complement strand
GAAGGCGCGGGCGTGGGGCTCGCGGGGGGGATGCTGGCCACCGTTCCCGCGGGCGCCGGACGTGTGGCGCCCGCGGCGGCGGGCGGCGTCGCGGTGGCGCCGGGCGCAGTCGGTGCCGGTGCTGGGGGTCGCGCCGCCGCGACATCGGTGACCATGCCCGCTGGCGGGATCACACGCAGCACCTGGCCGACCTCGATCACGTTGGGATTGTCGATGTTGTTCCAGCGCGCGACATCGCGCCAGTTCTGCCCGCTGTCCAATGCAATGCGGATCAGCGTATCGCCGGGTCGCACCGTGTAATAGCCGGGCTTGCCGACGTTCTCGGCGCCCGGCAGCTGCTTGGCCGGCTCCACCACCACCGCGGGCGGCTGGGGCTGCGGCTGCGGCTGCGAGCGCGCGCCGGGGCTGCGATCCTCCACCGGAGCGGGCGTGCGCGAACTGGAAGCGCACCCGGCGATCAGGCCCCCCACGAGCACTGCCACCCCCACCCACATCCACCCCTGACTTCGCAACACGAGCATCCGTTGTTTTCCTTCAAGCGATGCCAGATTTTAGAGGGACAAAGTGCACGGCCTCAAGCGCAGTTTGTTTCATTTGGCTCGGCGTCTTTTCCATCATTACCAACGCTTGCTTTCCGTCAGGCATGAGCGTTGGCGCAACGATGCGGCCCCCCACCGCCAACTGCTCGATCCAGGCCGGCGGCACGGCCTCGCCGCCAGCCGCCGCGATGATGCCGGCATAAGGCGCACCTTTGGCGTAACCGGCCATGCCGTCGCCGAACAGAAGATGCACATTGGCAAGGCGGAACGGCCGCAGGTTGGCGCGCGCCTTGTCATGCAGGCCGCGCAGGCGCTCAATGCTGTAAACCTCGGTCGCCACGACGCTCAGCACCGCGGCCTGATAACCGCACCCTGTGCCAATTTCCAGCACGCGTCCGAGCCTCCCCGAGGCTTGCCGCGTTCCACCCAGCAGCAATTCGATCATGCGCGCCACGACGTTGGGCTTGGAAATGGTCTGGCCCAGGCCAATGGGCAAGCTCGTGTCCTCGTAGGCCTGGTTGACCAAGGCACTATCGACGAAACGGTGCCGCTCCACGGCTTGCATGGCCGCCAGCACCTTTGGATCGGCGATGCCCTGCGCAACCAGTCTTTGCACCATGCGCGAGCGCACTGCCTGCGAATCGAGCCCGATTCCACGCGGGATGCCGCCCGGCCGGACGCTTTGCGCGGCGGCCGAGGCGTTGCCCTCGGGCGCCGGCGATGTGCGTGCCACGCGGGGTTTGCCCGGGGATAAGTCCATCCGCACGGGAAAGCCGGGTCGGTGCGACATTCAGCGCCCTTCCCGCGTCGCAGCGCTCAGCCGGGCCGCCGCTTGCGCCCAATACTCGAGCTGGTCGTGATCCGTCAGGTCCACCTTCAGCGGCGTGACGGACACATGGCCCTGGGCCACGGCGTGAAAATCCGTTCCCTCGGCATCGTCCTTGGCCGGGCCGGCGCCGCCGATCCAGTACATGAGATCGCCGTGCGGGCTGGTCTGCGATATTACTTTCTCGGCGGCGTGGCGGCGGCCGAGCCGGCACGCCTTGAACGGCTTGAGTTGCCCGTAGGGCAGGTTCGGAATGTTCACGTTGAGCAGCCAGGGCCGGCCTGCGGGCGCGGGGTTGGAGAGCACCTGCTGGACGAGTTCGCGCGCCTTGCGGGCGGCGTCTTCGATGTGGGACCAGCCCTTTTGGGTCTGCGAGAACGCGATCGCCGGCACGCCGAACAGGTAGCCCTCCATCGCCGCACCCACGGTGCCCGAGTAGATCGTGTCGTCCCCCATGTTGGCGCCGTTGTTGATGCCGCTCACCACCAGGTCGGGCCGGTAGCCGAGCAGCCCGGTCAATGCCACGTGCACGCAATCGGCCGGTGTCCCGTTGACGTAGCGAAATCCGTTGCCCGCCAGGTGCACATACAGGGGCGAATGCAGAGTGAGTGCGTTGGACTTGGCGCTGTTGTTGTGTTCGGGTGCCACCACCTCTACGTCGCCAAGATCCTTGATGGCCTCATGGAGCGCGAGGATGCCGGGCGCCTGGTAGCCGTCGTCGTTGGAAAGCAGGATTTTCATCGGGGTAAGGGATTGAAAAGATTGTAGGGGCGCAGCGTCGCCGCAGAGACATTCGTGCGCATTTCATGCACCTTATCATCGCCACTTTTCTAGCGGAGGTTCCCGATGCAAGCCTGGCTTTGCGAAAACCCTGTCGGCGTCGAGGCGCTGCAGTGGAAGGAGTTGCCGAGCCCGCAGCCCAAGGCCGGCGAAGTGCTGATCGACATCAAGGCGGCGAGCCTGAACTTTCCCGACCTGCTGATTGTCCAGGGCAAGTACCAGACCAAGCCGCCGGTGCCTTTCGTGCCGGGCTCGGAATACGCGGGCGTGATCAAGGCCGTCGGAGCCGGTGTGACCCAGCTGAAAGTCGGCCAGAGCGTGGCCTGCCTGTCCGGCACCGGTGGCTTCGCCACCGAAACGGCCGCTCCCGCCGCGCTTTGCGTGCCGTTACCGGCGGGCTTTCCCCATGTGGACGCCGCTGCGTTCATCATGATCTACGCCACTTCCTATCACGCGCTGGTCGACCGCGCCCAGCTGAAGGCCGGCGAAACCGTGCTCGTGCTTGGCGCCGCCGGCGGTGTCGGCACGTCCGCCATCCAGGTTGCCAAGTCGATGGGCGCGCGCGTCATCGCCGCGGCATCGAGCGACGAGAAATGCGAGCTGTGCAAGTCCATCGGTGCCGACGCCACGATCAACTACGGCCGGGACGACTTGAGGGAGGCGATCAAGGCCCTGACCGACGGCAAGGGCATTGACGTGGTCTACGACCCGGTCGGCGGCGATCTTGCCGAACCGGCGCTGCGCTCCGTCGCCTGGCGCGGCCGCTATCTGATCATCGGTTTCGCTTCGGGGACCATCCCCGCGTTGCCGCTGAACCTGCCGCTGCTCAAGGGCACCTCCCTGGTGGGCGTGTTCTGGGGCAGCTTCGCCAAACACGAACCAAAAGCCAACGCCGCGATGCTGGCGGAGCTTGTGCGCTGGTACGTCGATGGCAAGATCAAGCCCGTGATCGACCGCACCATGCCCATGACCGAACTCAAGGCCGCCTTCGCGCGTATGGGCTCGCGCACCGTGAAGGGCAAGCTCGTCATGGTGAATTAACTCTTGCCCGGCTCGCTATAATCGCTAGCTCCACGGTGGCTGTAGCTCAGTTGGTAGAGTCCAGGATTGTGATTCCTGTTGTCGTGGGTTCGAGTCCCATCAGCCACCCCAAACATCAATGACTTAGCGCATCTTCCCGTAAAGCGCTGAGTTCAAAGCAGGCGCATGGTAAGCAGGCGCACATG
>DATMBW010000278.1:0-6885 GCA_035559095.1 Ramlibacter sp. | reverse complement strand
GGCAGCGCCAGACGCGCCGCGCCGACTACTGGATCCGCACGCGCAACTTGTTGCGCCTGCAGTTGCGGCAACTGCTGCAGCGGCCGGGGCGCGAGGCGCGCCTGTCGCGCGTGACCGAAAGCATGGAGCGCGACAGCATGGCCGAAGAGGACCTGGACGTCCCCCAAAGCGAGGACATGGTGCCCTCGCGCGTGCTGCAGACCGGTCCGAGCACACTGCTTTAGGAGCAGGCACTCAGCTCAACGCCGCAGCGCCGTGAACGCGGCGAACTCCCAGCTGCGCATCGCCAGCAACAGCGTGTAGCCTTCGCGCTCGGCCGCGGGCAATCTCTGGTCGGCCTGGTGCTGTTGGGCGAAATCCTGCGCCACGCGCTGCATCCGCTCGAGGAAGGCCGGCGCGACGCCGCGGCTGACCGATCCGTGCACCAGCAGCACGCCTTCTCCGGCGCCGTCGAAGCCGCCGCAGAAGTAGTCCAGCACGGCGTGTTCGCGAAAGTAGTTCATCACCGCGCCATGCGGGCGCCAGCGAAAGGTCTTGGCCAGCTTGAGCCGGTAGCGATTGAGCGGCCGCAATTCGATGATGCCGATGCGATCGAGCTGCGCGAAGTACTTGATGCACTCGGCTTCGCTCAGGCGGTAGTACTCCGTGATCTGGTCCAGCGTCCATTGGCTGAGCACGCAGATCGCGCACAGCAGCAGCTTCTTGTCCGCCACCACGGCGCGTTCCTGTTCCTGCGTCAGCTCTTTGAGCAGCGGCTGGGCGTCGGCGACGCGCCGCGCAAGCTCCGCGAAATCGAGCTTGAGCGCGCGGCAGATCGCGTCGATGCGCGACAGCGGCATGTCACCCTTGGCCAGCATGCGCTTGACGCTGGATTCGGCCATGCGCAGCGAACGCGCGAGGTCGGCATAAGTCATCTGCGCCGACTTGAGTTCTTTTTTCAGGGCCAGGACCAGGTCGACGGTGGTGCTCATGGTTGGAAGTATCGAAAATCGATACCAGCAGGTTACGTGCCCCGCAATGTACCTGAAATATGGTACCGAGAGCGGCGGTGCGCCACACACTTGGCATCGATTCACCAAGGAGCAATGATGCGATCGATGTTCTCGAAGACCGAAGCCCTATTGTTGCTGGCGTGCGTCGGCTTGGCCGCGCTCGCCTTGTTCGGGCCGGCCGTGGCCCAGCCCGCGAACTACCACCAGTTCGCGGACCAGCGCGTGCTGTGGGGCCTGCCTTTTGCGATGGATGTGCTGTCGAACCTGGCGTTCCTGCTGGCCGGCGCCGCCGGCGCCTGGTGTCTGCTGCGGTTGCCGCCGGGCACGCTGGGCAACGTGGATCGGGCCATGGCGGCGCTGTTCTTCGCCGGCCTGACGCTCACGGCGGCGGCCTCGGGCTGGTACCACTGGCAACCCGACGATGCCGGGCTGGCGTTGGACCGCTGCGCCATGGCGGTGGCGTTTGCCGGACTGCTGGGCCTGGCGGCCGCCGGCCATGTGAGCGCCCGTGCCGGCTTGGCGCTGGGCCTGGCGATGCTGGTGCTCGCGCCGCTCAGTGTGCGGGCCTGGTCCGCGACGGGCAACGTGCTGCCGTGGGCCGTGCTGCAATTCGGCGGCATGGGGCTGATCCTGTGGTTCGCCTTGCTGCGCCCGAGCGATGCGGCGCCCGCCATCCGCTGGAGCCTGGTGATCGCGGCCTATGGCGCGGCCAAGCTGCTGGAGGCGGGCGACCACCTGGTCTTCGAGGCGACGGGACACCTGGTGTCCGGCCACACGCTCAAGCATGTGGCTGCGGCGCTGGCCGCCTGGCCTGTCGTCGCCGCGATCAGATCGCTGGATTCGAGGCAGAATCGCGCAGGCAATGCCGCCGGCGCGAGCGGCGCTGCCCACCCGGCGGGAAAAGCATGACCCGGCACCAGCAAGAGGAGACCTTCATGAGCACAGTCACCGCCGGCGTGCCGGTCCGAGCGCAGGAGCACCAGCATCCGAACCAGTTCGCCCTGCTCGGGCAGCGCCGCTTCGCGCCGTTTTTCTGGACCCAGTTCTGCGGCGCGGCCAACGACAACCTGTTCAAGTTCGCCTTCACCGTGATGGTCACCTACCAGTTGCAGATCGGCTGGTTGCCCCCGGCCATGGCGGGACTGGTGATCGGGGCGCTGTTCATCCTGCCGTTCCTGCTGTTCTCGGCCACCAGCGGCCAGCTCACGGACAAGTTCGACAAGACCACCATGATCCGGCTGGTGAAGAACCTGGAGATCGCGATCATGCTGATCGCCGCTGCCGGCTTCTACAACGACAACGTCGCCGTGCTGTTGCTGTGCACCTTCCTGATGGGGCTGCACTCCACGCTGTTCGGCCCGGTGAAGTTCGCCTACCTGCCGCAGGTGCTGAACGAGCGCGAGCTCACGGGCGGCAACGGCATGGTGGAGATGGGCACGTTCGTTGCCATCCTGCTGGGCAACGTGGTCGGCGGCCTGATCGTGGCCATTCCCGAAGTGGGCCGCCAGGACGTGGCGATTGCGTGCGTGCTGCTGGCGCTGGCGGGCCGCGCCATCGCGCAGTTCATCCCGTCGGCACCCGCCACCGACCCGGGCCTCAAGATCAATTTCAATCCGGTCAGCGAGACGCTGCGCAACCTGAAACTCGCGCACGGCAACCTGGTGGTGTTCCGCTCGCTGCTGGGCATCAGCTGGATGTGGTTCTTCGGCGCCGTGTTCCTCAGCCAGTTTCCCAGCTTCGCCAAGGAAGTGCTGCACGGCAACGAACAGGTGGCCTCGCTGCTGTTGGTGGTGTTTTCCGTGGGCATCGGCATCGGCTCGCTGCTGTGCGAAGTGCTGTCGCGCCGCCATGTGGAGATCGGCCTGGTACCGCTGGGTGCAATCGGCATGAGCGTGTTCGCGATCGACCTGTATTTCGCCTCGCGCGGATTGCAGGCCGGCCCGGCGGCCGGTGCCGTCTTGACGTTGCGCGAGTTCATGGGCGTTGCCGCGCATTGGCGGGTGATGGCCGACCTCGCCTTGCTCAGCCTGTTCGCGGGCCTGTACAGCGTACCCATGTACGCGCTGATCCAGCTTCGCAGCCAGCCGACCCACCGCGCCCGCATCATCGCGGCCAACAACATCCTCAACGCGCTGTTCATGATCGCCAGCTCGGTCATCGCCGGCGTGCTGCTCAAGCTCGGCATGACCATCCCGCAGATCTTCCTGCTGGTGGCGCTGGCCAACGCGGTGGTCGCGTTCTACATCTTCATGCTGGTGCCCGAATACCTGCTGCGATTTGTCGCCTGGCTCGCCTCGCGTCTGGTGTACCGTTTCAAGGTCACCGGCGACGAGAACATCCCGGTCGAGGGCGCCGCCGTTCTGGTGTGCAACCACGTGAGTTTCGTCGACGCCGTGCTGCTGATGGCCGCCAGCCCGCGGCCGATCTACTTCGTCATGGACCATCTCATCTTCAAGGTGCCGGTGCTCGGCTGGCTGTTCAAGCTGGCCAAGGCGATTCCGATCGCCCCGCGCAAGGAAGACCCCGCCGCCTACGAGGCCGCTTTCGAAGCCGCGGCCAGGGTGCTGCGCGAGGGCGATCTGGTCGCGATCTTTCCCGAAGGCGGCATCACGCGCGACGGCAATCTGCAGGAGTTCAAGGGCGGCATCATGAAGATCCTCGAGCGCGAAGCGGCGCCGGTGATCCCGATGGCGCTGACCAACCTCTGGGGCTCGTTCTTCAGCCGGATCGAGCAGGGCGGCGCGATGGTGCGGCCGTTCCGGCGCGGCCTGTTCAACCGGGTCGGCTTGAACGTGGGCGCTCCCGTCGCACCGGCCCAGGTGCAGCCGGAAGTGCTGCGCGCGCAGGTCGCCAGTCTGCTGGGCGCCTGAGTATCGATTGCCGATACCGCCGGAATACCCGGCGCGCCATCGCGCGGAATCGTGCGACTTTTCGCGCGCCGCCGCCCACACTGGCTGCATGTTCAACCACCTCCACGAGGTCCCCATGCAAGTCCTGATTCACCGCGATTCCAAAGCCTGGCAGCTGCAGGTCTGGGTGTCCTTCATGGCCGCCGCGTTCCTGTGCGGCGTCGGCCTGGCGTACCTGCCGGGTCGGGACCTCGATCGCGCCTTCATGGTGATGGGCTACTTCTTCTGCCTGTCGGCCGCCTTCGTGCTGGCCAAGTTCGTGCGCGACAACGAGGAGGGCAAGGCCGGCGGCCGCGCGCCCGACGCGCCGATGTTCCGGCTGGTCGTCTGGGGCGGTTTCTTCCTGGCGATGGCGTTGACCGGCTGGGGCCTCGCGCGCATGGAGATCAACGAGACCTACAAGGCTTTTCTGGGCGTGAGCTGGCTGTACCTGATCACCTGCACCTTCACCCTGGCCAAGACCTTGCGCGACGCCCACGAAGCCGACCTGCGCGAGGCGCGCATGCAAGGCCAAGTGGCGTGCGCTGCCGCCGATGCGGCATGAACCATCCCATCTTTCAAGGAGCTTCATCATGAACAAACATCTGCTTGCCGCCGTCCTGGCCTCGGCAACCATCATCAGCGCGCCTGTCCGGGCGCAAAGCGAAGTTTCGGCGCTCAGCGCCCTGTCAGCGCTGCCTGTCGCCTCGGTCGTCGGCGGCGCCAGTGCCGCGGCCGGTGCCTCCGTGGCCGTGCCGGTGATCTTGTCCGCGGCCGGTGCGGTGTTCGTGGTCAAGGCCGTCGAAGTTGGCGCGCTGAGTACGGTCTACGTGCTGGAGCGCGCGTCCGACGGGGCGCGGGTGAGCGTTGAAATCGCCGGCCGCGGCATCGCGCACGCGTCGGTCGCCGCCGGGACGATGGTCACCGTCAGCGTGATCGGCGCGGGTGTGATCCTGTCGGCCGCCGGCGAAGCGATCGCCTTCGTGCCCAATGCCCTGGGCCGCGCGCTGTTGCACAACGAACGACTGACCTATTGAAGGCCAGGACCATGAAGCACACGATGATCCTGGCCGCGGTTGCCGCTGCGGTCCTGGCCGCCTCGCCGGCCCATGCGGGGCGCTCGTGCGAAGCCAAAAAACCCGGCGTCCGGACGATAGAGCGCGGCCTGGAGCTGGCCGGCCGCACCATGGCGGCGCTCGATGCCAGCGGCGCGCGGGTCGTGGTGCTGGCGCGCGCGGGCCAGGACCTGAGCAAGTACGGGCTGCGCTATTCGCACCTCGGCTTTGCATACCGGCAGGCAGGCCCCGACGGCACGAGCGGCGCGTGGCGCGTGGTCCACAAGCTCAATCAATGCGGCACCACCGACTCGGCGATCTATCGCCAGGGCCTGGGCGAGTTCTTCCTGGACGACCTGTGGCGCTACGAGGCGGCCTGGGTGGTGCCGTCGCGCGAGGTGCAAGACAAGCTGTTGCCCCTGCTGCAGGACGATTCCCGCGTCACATCGCTGCACCACAAGCCCTACAGCATCGTCAGCTATGCCTGGGGACAGCGCTACCAGCAGTCCAACCAGTGGGCAATCGAGACGATGGCCGCCGCCATGCAGCCCGGCGGCCCGTCATCGCGCGGCAGCGCCCAAGCCTGGCTGCACAACGCCGGCTATGAGCCGGGCACGCTCAGGCTCGGACCGCTCACCCGGCTGGGCGCGCGCGCGAGCGCCGCCAATGTCGCCTTCGACGACCATCCCAACGAGAAACGGTTCAGCGACCGCATCGAGACGGTGACCGTGGACTCGGTGTTCCAGTGGCTGCAGCGCACCGGGCTGGGCGCCGCGCCGGCCAGCCTGCGCCTGCCTTGATGCGGCGTCACACCCCGCGTGCCCGATCCTGCCTGAACTGCTGCGCGAACGCGGCGAACCGGCCGGCATCCAGCGCGTCCCGGATCTCGCGCATCAGATTCAGGTAGTAGTGCAGGTTGTGGATGGTGGCGAGCATCGGCGCCAGCATCTCGCCGCAGCGCTCCAGGTGGTGCAGGTACGCGCGCGAGAAGCCGCCCGATACGGAGCCGTCCGGTGCGGTGCTCCCCCTGCAGGTGTAGCAGCCGCAGGTCTCGTCCAGCGGCCGTTCGTCCGTGCGATGCCGCGCGTTGCGGATCTTCAGGTCGCCGAAGCGGGTGAACAGATGGGCGTTGCGGGCGTTGCGCGTGGGCATGACGCAGTCGAACATGTCCACGCCCTGCGCCACGCCCTCCACCAGGTCCTCGGGCGTACCCACGCCCATCAGGTAACGCGGCTTGCCAGCCGGCAGCCGATGCGGCGTATGCGCCACGATGCGCAGCATCTCCGGCTTGGGCTCGCCGACGCTGACGCCGCCGATTCCATAACCGGGGAAGTCCATCTCGACCAGCGCCGCCAGCGATTCCTCGCGCAGGTGTTCGTACATTCCGCCCTGCACGATGCCGAACAGGGCGTTGGGATTTTCCAGCCGCGCGAACTCCGCCTTGCAGCGCAGCGCCCAGCGCCGGCTCAGCTCCATGGAATACCGCGCCTCGGCCTCGGTGGTGATATGGCCGTTGGTGTCGTACGGCGTGCATTCGTCGAACTGCATGACGATGTCGCTGTTGAGCAGGGTCTGGATCTGCATCGATCCCTCGGGCGTGAGGAACAGCTTGTCGCCGTTCACCGGTGAGGCGAACTTCACGCCCTCCTCGCTGATCTTTCGCATCTCGCCCAGGCTCCACACCTGGAAACCGCCCGAGTCGGTGAGGATCGGTTTGTGCCAGTTCTCGAACCGGTGCAGGCCGCCGAACTGTTTGATCACGTCCAGGCCGGGGCGCATCCACAAGTGGAAGGTGTTGCCCAGGATGATCTGCGCGTCCATCTCCTCCAGCGACCGGGGCGTGACGCCCTTGACGGTGCCGTAGGTGCCCACCGGCATGAACACCGGCGTCTCGACGACGCCATGGTTCAAGGTCAGGCGGCCGCGCCGGGCGTGGCCCTCGGTCTTCAG
>DATMBW010000277.1:0-7332 GCA_035559095.1 Ramlibacter sp. | reverse complement strand
CCGGCACCACGGGCTGGACAACACGCGGCCCACCGGCACGCCGTGCGCGCGCAGTGCCTGACCCAACTGCCGTGCGTGAGCACGGCCTTCGTCGCTGAGGTTGCGCTGGGTGGCGCAATCGTCGAGCGTCATCCCCGGTGGGTCCCCAGTACCGGGGCTCGTCAGGGCATGGCGCACCAGGACAACCTGGCCACCACCCTTGAGCAAGGTCCATAGTGCTTCATTGGCCAGGGCGTATGGGCACCAGACAAACGCCATCAGCACCCAGAGCAGGGCCGTTCGAATCCGCTTCATGGTGGACGCGCCATTCGACAAAAGCGAATTGGCAGCCTCTCCTCGCGCCCTGCGTTCAGCCCGAGGGCCGATCTTCCGCGGGCCTGGCCTTGGCGCGGTCGCGCTCGAGCCGCCTCAACGACGCCAGCGCACTGGCGGCGCCTTCGCCATTTCTATTCTCCCTGGGAGGAACATCCTTGGGGTTGAAATCCTTGCCGGCAAGCTCCACCCGATCCAGTTGGCTGGGCGTGTCGATCTGCTCGCTTTGCATGTTCCCGCCTCTTGAACGCTGTACCCAGTCGCCAATTTATGGCGCGCCCTTGCCAGCGCTTGTAGGCACAGCAGAGTTCCCCATGTAGGAAAGCTGCCCGCCTGTCGGGCTTGGCCAGGGCGTGGGCGGGCGCCGCGCGCGGTCAGACCAGGTTGCGCAGTTCCCTCAGCGCCACCGACAACATGGCCAGGTCTGGCGGCGTCGCGTCGGCCAGTTCGCCCACCAGCCGCTTGGCCCGTGCGTACGCGGCGGGATTGCCCGTTTCCCACGCCGCGAGCTTGTCGGCAGCCGTTCCCGGATGGCGGCTCACCGCGTCCAACGCGATCGAGCGCTGCAGATCCGCCAGGTCGTCGGCGAGGGCGACCTTGGCCAGGCTTTGCCAATGGGTCTCCGCGGGCAACTGTTCGATCTGCTGCCGCAGTCTTTCAAGCCCCAGGCGCTCGCCGATGCCGAAGTGCACCGCGCTGGTCGCGTCCAGCGGGCTGTGGCCGGCCTCGGCGATTTCGGCGATATCGAGCGCGCTGAACAGGCGGTCGGCAGCGCCGACCCGCTGCGCCAACTCGCGCGGTACGCCCGCCTGGGCCCAAGCCACCGCCTGAGCCGATGCCGCGGCCTCCGGTTCCAGCCGTTCGCGCAGAAACGCGACCGCCGGCTGCAGGCGTTTGGCGCCCTGCGCCAGGGGCTCCTGCAGCCGCCTGGATCGCAGGAACCAGGTCGTCGCACGCGATATGAGGCGGCGCCATTCGACGACCATTTCGCACTGCACGCTGTCGGCCACGCGGTTGTCGAGCATTTCGATTTGTTGCCACAGTTCGACGCTGGCGAACACCTCACGCGCCAGCAGATAGGCACGCACCACCTGGGGCGCGGGCGCCCCGGTGAGTTCCGACAGCCGGTGCACGAACGTCGATCCCACGCGGTTCACCATGCTGTTGAGCACGTGCGTGGCGATGATTTCGCGGCGCAGCGGATGCCGCGGAATGTAGTCGCCGAACGCGCCTTTCAACGCCGCCGGGAAGTAGCGCTGCAAGGCGCTGCCGACCCACTCGTCTTCGGGCAGGTCGGATGCGACCAGCTCGTCGGACAGCCACATCTTGCTGTACGCCAGCAGCACCGCCTGTTCGGGCGTGGTCAATCCGAGCGCGTGCGCTTTCCGGTCGGCCAGTTCGTCATCGGTCGGGAGGTGTTCGATGGTCCGGTCCAGCCGCCCGATTTTTTCCAGGAAGCGCATGAAGCGGCCCTGCTCGTCGATCTGGCTGACCGCCAGGCGCCGGCCCACGGACAGGGCCTGGGTCTGGAAATAGTTGTCGCGCAGCACCAGCGCCGCAACTTCGCCGGTCATCGTCGGCAGCAGCGTGTTGCGCTGTTCCTGCGTGAGCTTGCCCTCGTCCACGGCCAGCCCCAGCAGGATCTTGATGTTCACTTCATGGTCGGAGGTGTCCACGCCCGCCGAGTTGTCGATGGCATCGGTGTACAGGCGCACGCCCGCGAGCGCCGCTTCGACGCGGCCGCGCTGGGTCAAGCCCAGGTTGCCACCCTCGCCCACCACCTTGCATCGCAGCTGCGCGCCGTTGATGCGCAGCGCGTCGTTGGCCCGGTCGCCCACGTCCAGGTGCGTCTCGTCGCTTGCCTTGACATAGGTGCCGATGCCCCCGTTGTACAACAGGTCCACCGGCGCCCCGAGGATCGCCGACATCAGCTCCGTGGGCGTCAGCCGCTCGGCCTCGATGCCAAGCGCGGCGCGCGCCTGTGGCGAAATCGGAATGGATTTCTCCGAGCGGGCCCAGATGCCGCCGCCCTCGGAGATCAGGTCCACGCTGTAGTCGGCCCAGGACGACCGCGGCAACGCGAACAGCCGCTGCCGCTCGGCGAGCGTCTCCGCCGGCCGCGGCTGGGGATCGATGAAGATGTGGCGGTGGTCGAACGCGGCCAAGAGCCGGATGTGCGGCGACAGCAGCATCCCGTTGCCGAACACGTCGCCCGACATGTCGCCGATGCCCACCGCCGTGAATCCGGTGGCCTGCGTGTCCACGCCCATCTCGCGGAAATGACGCTTGACGCTTTCCCAGGCGCCACGCGCCGTGATGCCCATGGCCTTGTGGTCGTAGCCCACGCTGCCGCCGGAAGCGAACGCATCGCCCAGCCAATGACCGTACTCCTGGCTCACCTGGTTCGCGTAATCGGAGAACGTGGCTGTGCCCTTGTCGGCCGCGACCACCAGGTAGATGTCGTCGCCGTCGATGCGCACCACATGGGGCGGCGGCACGACCTTGCCGCCGACCAGGTTGTCGGTCAGGTCCAGCAGGCCGCGCAGGTAGTCCTGGTAACAGGCCACGCCTTCCTTCATGAACGCTTCGCGGTCGGTCGCGGGGGGCGCCTTCTTCAGCACGAAGCCGCCCTTGGAGCCCACCGGCACGATCACCGTGTTCTTGACCATCTGTGCCTTGACCAGGCCCAGCACTTCGGTGCGGAAATCGTCGGGACGATCGGACCAGCGCAAGCCGCCGCGCGCCACCTTGCCGCCGCGCAGGTGGATGCCTTCGAAGCGCGGCGAATACACGAAGATCTCGTAGAGGGGCCGCGGCTGCGGCAGCCCGGGAACCTTGGCCGAATCCAGCTTCATGCTCAGGAACTGCCGGCGCGGCCCGGACGCGCCGGAGTGGCCCGTGCCCGTGCGCCAGAAGTTCGTCCGCAGCGTGGCATCCAGCAGCGCCAGCAGTTGCCGCAGGACGCGGTCTTCGGACAGGTTGCTGACTTTCTCCAGCGCCTTGTCGATCGCGTTGACCTGCGACGCGGCGGCCTGCTCGTCGCGGCGTTGCGGATCGAAGCGCAGCTTGAACAGGCTCACCAGCATCCGCGCGATGTGCGGGTGCGCGGACAGCGTGGCCGCGATCGTGGCCTGCGACTGGGCAAAGCCGATCTGCTTGAGGTACTTGGCGTAGGCCCTGAGCACCACCACTTCGTCGGCCCCCAGGGCGGCCAGCAGGACGAGGCGGTTGAAGTCGTCGCTTTCGATCTCGCCCATCAGCACGCGCGCGAACGCGTCCTCGAACAGCCGGGCGAGCGTCTCGAGTTCGACCGCGCCGGTCAGCGGCGCCTGCAGCTCGAAGTCGTGCAGCGATATCGCGTTCGCGTCGTCCTGCGCGCCGATGCGGTAACTGGCTTCCGCGATCACCCGCACCCCCATGTGTTCCAGCATGGGCAGGCTGTCCGAGAGCACCAGCGGCGCGCCCAGGCGGTACACCTTCAGGCCGAGCGCGCCAGGCCCGCCGCCATCCAGCTGGTACAGCGCCAGGCCCAGCGGCGCCTGTGCCGACAGCGCCGCGAGCTTGCGCACGTCCGGCACCGCATCGTGAGCGGCCACGCGGTCGCGGTAGTCGGAGGGGAAGGCCGCGGCCCACCGCTTGAACAGGGCCAGCCCGTCGCCCTCGCCCTGCGCGGCGACCAGCGCGTTGCGCAATTCGTCTTCCCAGCGCCGCGCCGCCGCCGCCAACTTGCGCTCGATGTCCTTGCGCTCGAAGGCGGGAATCTGCCCCGGCCTGGTCCGCACCCTGAAATGGATGCGCGCAAGCACGGCCTCGCTGAGCATGACGTCGAATTCGGCGCTGGTGCCCTCGAAGGCGGCCATCAGGATGCGCTGGAACTTGACGCGCAGATCGGTGGAATACGATTCGCGCGGGACGTAGACCAGGCAGGAGACGAAGCGGTCGAAGGGGTCGCGCCACAGGAACAGCCGCAGCCGCTGCCGCTCGCCGAGGGAAACGATGCCCAGCGCCGTGTCGTACAGGTCATCGTCGGGAATCTGGAACAGGTCGTCGCGCGGATAGGTTTCCAGGATATGGTCCAGCGACTTCGCCAGGTGCCCGCCCGGGGGCAGGCCGGCGCGCTGGGCGATGGCCTCCACCTTGCCGCGCAGCAGCGGAGTTTCGGAGACCCGCGCGCTATAGGCGGTGGACGTGAACAGGCCGATGAAGCGGTGTTCGCCGATCACCTCGCCCTGCGCGTCGTACCGCTTGACCCCGATGTAGTCGGTGTAACCGGCGCGGTGCACCGTGGAGCGGGTGTTGGCCTTGGTCACCACGAGCACGGGCAGCGGCGAGCGCGCCAGGGCGCGCGCCTGCGGCGGCAGCGCCGAGAAACTGGCGGAGAGTTTTTCCTGCGCTGTCTCACGCAGCACGCCCAGACCGCTTCCGGGCACCAGTTGCAGCGCCGGCTCTCCCTGCTCCAGGACCAGGTCGTGCTGCCGGTAGCCCAGCAGCGTCATGTGATCGTCGGCCAGCCACTGCAGGAACGCGCGGCTCTCGGCCACATTGGCGTGCGGCACCGCCGTCGGTGCGCATCGCAGTTCCTCGATCGCATCGTGCAGCCTGGCGAGCATGGGCTTCCAGTCGGCGACGGCCGCGCGCACGTCCCCCAGCACGCGCTCGATCCCGGCGGCCAGCGCGTCGCGCTGCTCGGCGTCGATCAGCCGGTCCACTTCGATATGCATCCACGATTCGCGCGCCGTCCCCGGCAAGGCCTGATGCGGCGCGCCGATCCACTCCAGCTTGCCCTTCGCATCGCGCTTGACCGCGTAGATCGGGTGCACGATCAGGTGCAGGATCAGCCCCTGGCGGTTGATCTCCAGGCTGGTGGAGTCCACCAGGAACGGCATGTCGTCATTGACGACCTGGATCACCGAATGGCGTGACCACCATCCGTCCTCGCCGGCGGTGGGGCCGAAGATGCGCAACTTGGGACGGCCGGGCTCCCTGACGTCTCCGAGTTGCAGGTGGCACAGCAGCGCGCCCAGCAGTTCTTCGGGGGTGCGCTCGGCCAGGTCTTCGGCATCGAGCCGGCTGAAGTACTCGGGAGCGAAACCTTCCACGATCTTGCACCGGGCCTTGTCGAGCGTGGATGCGGCCAGTGCCAGGACGGCGTCGAGGCGGTTGTGCAGGGCTTGGGTCGCGGCGTTCATGGGGTGTCCCCTTCTTGTCTGGCGCGGCGCGCGGGCTTGGGGCCGCTGGCCGTTGGTGCGCAAGAACCATACTCTAGAGCCGCGCGCAGTGAAGCGCAAATGCCTGATACGCGCGCGTCCATGCAAAGAACGCATGCCCAAGCCGGGTTCAAGAAGAAGATTGAATCGCCGATTCGGCTGCCTGATGAGTTGCGGCAGCGCGTCAGCAGGCGGGCGAGTGCCCGATCAGGCGGAAGCGAGGAACAGCGCCTGCAGGTCGCTCAGGAAATCGAACCCCCGCCCGGTGGGCCGGACCCAGGCCAGGTCGCGCTCTATCAACCCCTTGCGCTCGGCCTCTTGCAGCGGCTGCTCGACCGCGCTCAAAGCCAGCCCGGTGCGTTCGGTAAAGCGCGACAACGCGAAGCCCTCGCGCAGGCGCAAGGCGTTGAGCATGAATTCGAAGGGCAGGTCGCCGCGGCCCACCTCATCGTCCTGCGCCAAGGCTTGCCCCGCCAGCGCGTTGTCCATGTAGAGCTTCGGCTCGCGATAGCGCACCTGCCGCACGACCCGGTGCGGGAAACTGATCTTGCTGTGGGCGCCGGCGCCTATCCCCAGGTAGTCGCCGAACTGCCAGTAGTTCAGGTTGTGCCGGCAGCCGTGGCCGCGCTTGGCGTAGGCCGACACTTCGTAGCGCTCCATGCCGGCGCCGGCCGTCATCTCGGTGATCCGGTCCAGCATCGCATAGGCCGCGTCCTCGCCGGGCACCGGCGGCGGAAACCGGGCGAAATACGTGTTGGGCTCTATCGTCAGCTGATACACCGACAGGTGCGGTGGCATCAAAGCCAGCGCCTGCACCATGTCGCGCTCCAGGTCCTGAAGCGACTGGCCCGGCAACGCATACATCAGGTCGAGATTGAATGTCTCGAACGCGAGGGCGGCCTCTTGCACGGCGGCAACGGCCTGCGCGCTGTCGTGCACCCGGCCCAGCGCCTTCAGGTGCGCGTCGTTGAAACTTTGCACCCCCACCGACAGCCGCGTCACCCCGGCTTGCCGGAACGCGCGGAAACGGTCCTTCTCGAAGGTTCCGGGATTGGCTTCGAGCGTGATCTCGCAATCCGGTTCGAGCTGCAGCCGCGCACGCACGTCGCCGATCATGCGGTCGATGGCGTCGGGCGAAAACAGGCTGGGCGTTCCGCCGCCGATGAAGATGCTGTGGATAGTGCGGCCCCAGACCAGGGGGAGCGCCGCCTCGAGGTCGGCCACGAGCGCCTCGAGGTAGCGTTGTTCGGGCACGGCGGCGCGGCTGCCGCCCTCGCCGCCGCGGCCGATCTCGTGCGAATTGAAGTCGCAATAGGGGCACTTCTTCAGGCACCACGGCAGGTGCACGTACAGCGACAGCGGCGGCGAGGCCCCCAGCTGCAGCACGCCCGGCCGCAGGTAATGCTGGACGTCTTTCACCGGCCCAGCTCCGCAGGCGCAGCCACGACCGGGGACGCCAACCATCTCTCCTCGATCAGCGCCAGCATCTGCCGCGCCGCCTTGCCGCGGTGGCTGTGGGCATTCTTCGCTTCCGCGGTCAACTGCGCGAAGGTCTTGCCCAACTGCGGGATGTACATCACCGGGTCGAACCCGAATCCGTTGCCGCCGGCCGGCGCCCGCGCGATCTCGCCCACCACCCGGCCTACCGCGATCAGCGGCTCGGGGTCTTCGGGCGTGCGCAATCCGACCAGCGTGCTCACCATGGCGGCCCGGCGGTTCAGCTCGTCGCGCAGCTGCTCGAGAAGCGCCCTGACATTGCTCGCATCGCTCTTTTCATAGCCGAACCGCGTGGCGTAGAAGGCGGTGTCCACCC
>DATMBW010000276.1:0-10888 GCA_035559095.1 Ramlibacter sp. | reverse complement strand
GCCGACCAGAAACGACGGACGGGCGATGACGAGCGTCTCGAAACCGAGCGCCGACAGCGCCTCTTCCATCTCGCCCTTGACGCGGTTGTAAAACACCTTGGAACGCGCGTTGGCGCCCATCGCGCTGACGACGCCGAGCCGGGTGGCGCCGCTGGCCTTCGCGGCTTTCGCGACGGCAACGACCGCGTCGAAATCCACCGCGCGAAACGCTTCCTGGCTGCCCGCTACCTTGATCGTGGTGCCCAGTGCGACGAAGGCCTCGCCCGCGCCGGGCAGCGCGGGCAAGAATTTGAAATCGACCCGGTGCTGGGTCAGCTTGGCATGCTGGAACGGCAACTCGCGCCGGCCAAGGGTGTGGACCGCTGCTACCGAATCATCGGCCAGGAGCCCTTGCAGGATGGCGCGCCCCACCAGGCCCGAAGCTCCGGCCAACAGTGTGGTTCGGTTTGCCTGGGCACCCGCCGGTGCCTTCGACGCTCCGGGCAAGCCGCTTGGGTTGATAGCCATCCTGTTCCTCGGTGCGAAGGGAAAGGGCATTGTGACGCCGTTGCGAATGCGGCACCTGCCGGCGCACGGCCTTGGGCGATCGGCCGATGCCGGCGCCGCGGCCTTCGGAAAAATGTTGCTGACTGACACAAACTGGCGCGTACCTTACCGAGGTGCAACCGGGGCATTTCGCGTGGTATTTACGCTGCGCAGTTGAGCTGTGTCAATTGAAGGGTCGCCAGGCGTCTGAAATGCACAACCGTAGTAAGCACGATGCATTCTTTCTAGCCGAAAATTCTGTCTGTCCTCGACATAACGACCCTCCCCGGATGGGACACTAAATACAATAATTTGTAAATCGGGTAATTGCCTTATTGCTGAGCTTGGTGTACTTTCGAAAGCGGAACAGAACCGTATGTCTACCGACTCGAGGCCGGCCTCGGCCAGCACCTCGCGACCTCGCACGGGGCAATGGGCCCGTAAGACCATTGCTACTTTCGTTTATGCCCGCTTGCACAACTTCACGTCGATCTGCGCCAACCTTTCCGGCGAGGAACTGACGGCATTCGTGAACGAGGCCCGGCGCGTCCTTTCCGATCCGGTCACGAAGCTGGGCGGCGAAATCGCACAGCGCCGCCCGGACTCCATCCTCGCGGTCTTCTCCAACAAGCCGGATTCGCGCAAGCCGGACCATGCCCAGCGCGGACTGCACGCGGCGATCCTGGCGGTGTATGAATCGGTCCAGCTTGCCACCCGGATCGCGGCGCGGCCGCAGGCCCCGGCCATGCCCACGCTGACGCTGGCAGTGGGTGTGAATCTGGGCCAGGCCGAGATCAGCGGGCGCGGCGCCAGGAGCAACGGCATGGTGCACGCCGTCGGCGAAGCGGTCGAGATCGCGCGGCTTCTGGAGGTGACCGCGAGCGACCTGCGCTGGAGCGTCGCCGCGTCCGCGCGAACCTTGCGTGCCGCGGCGGGACGCGCCGAGCCGGGCCGCATCGGATCGGTGGGTCCGCCCGACAATTCATTCATCGACATCGTCGAAATCACCGGGCTGGTGCCGCGCAAGGGTTCCAAGACGCCACCCGAGATGTACCAGATGCTGCGCGAAGCCATCGCGCAGAACGAACAGGGTTTCGGCCGGCCGCACGACATGGCGATGACGGGCGGCAGCCAGCCGGCCACGCCCGCCGCCAGCCACTTCCTGATCGAGGGTTACCGTATCCTGCGCCAGATCGGCGCGGGGGGGATGGCCACCATTTTCCTGGCGCAGTCGGAGGCCGGAGGCGCGCCGCAGGTGCTCAAGATCATGCGGCTGGACGCCATCCCCGCGGAGGATGGGTTGCAACGGTTCATCCAGGAGTTCGCGCTGCTGGCGCAGGTGCACCACCCCAACGTCGCGCGCATCTTTCGCCAGGATTTTTCCTCCGGGCACGCCTACATCGCCATGGAATATTTCCCCGGCGGGGACCTGCGCGCCCGGCTGCGGGAAAAGCTCGATACCGCGACAGCCATCGGCTACCTCAAGCAGATCGCGGCGGGGTTGGGCGCCATCCACGCGGCCGGCATCGTTCATCGCGATCTCAAGCCGGACAACCTCATGCTGCGCCAGGACGGCACGCTCGCGCTCGCGGATTTCGGGATCGCCAAGCAGGTGTCCATGCTCATGATGGACACCAACTATGGGAGCATCGTCGGCACGCCCTCCTACATCAGTCCCGAGCAGGCGCAGGGGCAACTGGTGGATGCCCGCTGCGACCTGTACAGCCTGGGGGTGCTCACCTTCGAGATGCTGACCGGCCGCAAGCCGTATGAGGCCGACTCGTCGCAAGACATGCTGGACCTGCACATCAACGCGCCCGTGCCCGCGCTGGTCCCGCCGAATCGTGTGCTGCAGCCGGTGCTCGACCGGATGATGGCGAAGAACCGCGAGCAACGCTACCCCAGCGCGCAGGCGCTGCTCGATGACCTGGCACAACGGGGGCTCTGAAGCATGCGATTGGCCACTCTCCCCGAAGCGATGCCGTCGATCGACGGATACCGCATCAGCCGGCTGATCGGTGAAGGCCGGGTGGCGCGGATCTACCTGGCGGACGACCAAAGGCGCGGCCATAGGGTCGCGCTCAAGGTGCTCAGGGAGCCGCGCGATCAGAACGCGCCGGTGCGGCAACGGTTTGCCGCGGAATGCGCCTTCGTGTCCCGCATCCGCGACAAGCATGTGGTGCGTGTTTTCGAACACGGCGCGGGCGACCCCGGCTATCTGGCGATGGAGTACCTCGAAGGAGGAACTCTGCGCGAAAGCATGCGTGCCGGTGCCGGCGCGCACGAGGCGGTGTCACTGCTGCGCCAGGCGGCGAGCGGCCTGGCGGCGGCGCACCGTCGCGCGATCGTCCACCGGGATGTCAAACCGGAGAATTTCCTGATGCGGGCATCCGGCGAGCTGGTCCTCATCGATTTCGGTGTCGCCGCCGGCCGCGGCAGCCAGGAATCGCGCGTGGCGCCGGGCCGGCTGGTGGGCACGCCGCGCTATGTTTCGCCGGAGCAGTCGCAGGGCGAGCCGCCCTGTGCGGCGGCGGATGTCTACAGCCTCGGAGTCGTGTTTTACGAGCTGCTTTGCGGCCGGCCGCCGTTCGCCGGCGCAACCCCGCTGGAACTCCTCTCACAGCACCTCGTTGCGCCGGTGCCGCCTTTGCCCGGGGGGCTCGCGCAATACCAGCCGCTCGTCGACCGCATGCTGGAAAAGAGGCCGCAGCGCCGGCTCGCCGATGCCGATGCGGTGCTGCGGGCCATCGAGCATGTCGCGCCGCGCGAGTTGGGCAGGGCCTCATAACCGCTTTCAGGAAAGCAATTTCATCGTGCCGCAAAACGACCAGTATTCCGTGGATGTGATCGGGTTCAACCCGACCGAACGCGCGATGTTGACGAGCATCTTCGCGCTCGCGGCCAGGCGTGCCCCCGGCTTTGTCCAATACGACCCCGTCTCATCGCTTGCGCCCGACCTCTATCTCGTCGACATGGACGACCCGGTGGCTTTCGGCGAGTACCGCATACTCAACCGGCGAGAGTCTCTGCCGGCCGTGCTGGTGGCGTCGCCGGGACAGTCGGGTGGGCAAGCCGCCGTCGAGCGCCCGCTGCAGTGGGCCCGCCTGCTCCAGGCGTTCGAAGATGCGATCGGCGAACGTGAGCACTCCTCGCCGACGCCGCTCGACGCCCGGGTGCCGGACCGCGCCCGAGAGAGCACAGGGTCGCGCTTCAATCCCTCGGGCCCGGCCGCGCTCAATACGGCGCGGCCGAGCCCGGGGCTCGGTGAGTCCGACATCAAGCGCGCGCTCGGCGACACCGTATTGGTGGTCGATGACAACGCCACCGTGCGCATGTTCATGCAGGCCAAGCTGGCCCCGTTCAAGTTCGAGATCGACTTCGCCGAGAGCGGCGAGCAGGCGGTCGCGCTCACTGGAAGCCACGAATACGCCTGTGTCTTCCTGGACGTGGTGATGCCCGGCATCGATGGCTATCAGGTTTGCAAGCTGATCAAATCGAACAAGCAGGCCATCAAGAAGACGGCTGTGGTGATGCTCACCAGCCGCAGTTCGCCGTTTGACAAGCTGCGCGGATCGCTGGCCGGCTGCGACGAGTACCTGACCAAGCCCCTCGACGAGGACCGCTTGCTCGAAGTCATCGCGAAGTTCCTGCCCAGCAGCCGCAAACGCTCGGGCCGTTCCAAGCACAGGTGAATCATGACGAAATCCATTCTGGTGGTGGACGACACCCGCTCCATGCGAAAAATGGTCGCCGCCGTGCTGGAGACGGCCGGCTACAAGGTGGAGGAGGCCGGCGATGGGGTCGAAGCGCTGGAGCTCGCGCGGCACACGGTCTACGACCTGGTGGTCACCGACCAGAACATGCCGCGGATGGATGGCATCAGCCTGATTCGCGAGCTGCGCAG
Organism: Ramlibacter sp.; assembly: GCA_035559095.1. Taxonomy (GTDB): domain Bacteria; phylum Pseudomonadota; class Gammaproteobacteria; order Burkholderiales; family Burkholderiaceae_C; genus Ramlibacter. The sequence continues at coordinate 6,459 of DATMBW010000276.1, read as the reverse complement.
CCTGGCCGCCTACGACCCGGTGGCATTGCTGGTGCTCTCGACCGAGGTGAACCCCGAGCTGAAGCAAAAAGGCCGGGAGGCGGGCGCGACCGGCTGGATGGCCAAGCCGTTCGATCCGCAACGTATGCTCGACATCGTTCGGAAGTTCATCTAGCATGAAACAAGGCTCCGCATTCGGCGACGGCGGCGCGTTCCGCGCGATCTTTTTCGAGGAGGCGCAGGAGCATCTGGCCGGCACCGAAGCGATCCTGCTGCGTCTGGACACGCAGGCGCCGTGCGCCGATGACCTGAATGCGATCTTTCGCGCCGTGCACTCGATCAAGGGCAGCGCGGCCATGCTGGGGTTCGAGGAGATCGCGGCCCTCACGCATGTGCTCGAGAACCTGCTCGACCTGCTGCGCAAGGGAGAACGCCCGATCGCCAAGGCGGACGTGGACGCCATGCTCGAGGCCGGCGACATCGTCAAGTCCCAGGTCGCGCACCTCCTCGGGCTGTTGGGCGACGCGCCGGACGGTTCGCCGGCCGTGGCTCGGCTGCGCGAGCGCGTGGCGGTCCCGGTCACTGCCGCCCCAGGCCCCGTGAGCCGGCGCTTCAGCGTTCGCCTCGGGCCGCTCGCCGCGCCGATCGACGCACCCGAGCTCGAAATGATGCTGGCCGGCCTCGCCGAGATGGGTTCGCTGGACAAGCAGTCCGTCGACAACACGGCCGGGGGGCTGGTGTGCTTCGAAGTCGAGCTGGAAGGCAGCGAGTTCGACTTGCGCAGCGTGCTGTCCCTGGTCGTGCCGCCCGAGCAGATCGCCGTGCAGGTGCCCAATGCCCTCCCCGCGCGTGCTCCGGCCGGCGACGACGCGAATGAACTCTTCGTCGATCCCGTCGAGTTCAAGCGGGGCAAGGGACCCCGCCAAGTCGATGATCGGCCGCGGGGTGGGTTGGCAGGAAACGGCGCAGTCGATCCGACCGGCATCCCGGAGCGCTTGGCTGCACCGGCCGCCCGTGACGCGGCGGTCAAAGCGGAACCGCCCGCGGCGCCCGCGGCAGGCCGGCAAGGCGCCGACCGGCCGACCGGCGACGGGTACAAGACGGGGTCGCTTCGGGTGGCCACCGAGAAGATCGACCTGCTGGTGAATCTGGTGGGTGAGCTCGTGATCACCGAATCGATGTTGTCGCGCCAGGGAGCGTTATTCGAGCAGTACGCCGGGCACAGTGGCGCCGCGGGCCTGGCCGACCTGGCCCGGCACACGCGGGACCTGCAGCAGATGGTGCTCGCGATCCGGATGGTGCCGATCAACGAAGGATTCGCCCGTATTCCACGACTGGTGCGCGAGCTTTCGGCGCGCCTGGGCAAGCGGGTCGAGCTGAAGTTCTCCGGCGAAGCCACGGAGCTCGACCGCGGCCTGATCGAAAAATTGTCCGACCCGCTGATCCACCTGGTGCGCAACGCCGTCGATCACGGGCTGGAAAGCCCGGAAGCGCGCATCGCCGCCGGGAAACCGCCGGCCGGCACCTTGAGCATGACGGCAAGCCAGCGCGGCGGCAAGGTCGTGATCGAAGTCAGTGACGACGGGAAGGGACTGGACCGCGCCCTCATCCTCGAGCGCGCCGCGCAGCGCGGCCGCACCCTGCCCGCGAGCGCGTCCGACGCCGAGGTGTGGCAGCTCCTGTTCGACGCGGGATTTTCCACCGCCCCCCAGGTGACGGACGTGTCCGGCCGCGGGGTCGGAATGGATGTGGTCCGGCGCAACATCCTTGCATTGGGCGGAACCGTGGAGATCGCATCTCGCAAGGGACATGGTCTCAAAGTGACCATGACCGTGCCCCTGACGCTGGCGATCATCGAGGCGATGACGGTGTCGTTGGGCGAGCAGATCTATGTGCTGCCGCTCGCCGCGGTCGTGGAATCGCGCAGCATCGGCGCCGACGACCTCCACGTCCTGCCCGGCCAGGGGGAAACCCTGGCGGTGCGTGGCGCGTACCTGCCCGTGCTGCGCCTGGCCAGCCTGTTCCCGCCGCAACAGCCTTGCGACCTGGCCGACCGGATCGCGGTGATCGTCGAGGCCGAGGGGCGCGCTGCCGCCGTGCTGGTGGACGCGCTGGTGGGCCAGCAGCAGGTCGTGGTCAAGAACCTCGAGACCAACTTCCGCAAGGTGCCCGGTGCATCGGGCGCGACGATCATGAGCGACGGCTCGGTTGCGCTCATTCTCGACGTGGCCTACCTGATCCAGGCCTGCGGCACAAAGCGGCCCGGCGCCATGCGGCAGCTGGCTGTCGCGGACGACCAGCCATGACCCACGGTCATCCAGCAACATGTTGATCCCGTCCAGCCGCAACATCGAACTGCCGGTGCTCCGCCTGGGCCTGGCCGGCTTTGGCGCGGCGGAGCAGGCGCTGCTGAACTTGGTCTTGGCTTCGAGGGCCTCGCACAGCCGGATCAGCTGGCAGCTGGCGCAGCTGGGTGAAGCGGATGCCTGGTGCGTCAGCGGGTCGCATGCGCAGCGGTTGCCCGACGGGACGCTGCGGATCGTGCCGGGCCTGCCTTCGGGGCGATCCATCCGCATCAATCTCGACCAAATCGACTGGCCGATCGCGTTTTCCACCTCATCGGGGGCACCGGCGTTCGAGTGCGGCTACGGCTTCCGGGCAGACTGCGCGCAGAGCATCCAGGCGGTGCTGGATCAGCTGGAGGGCTGGTTGCGGCCGCTGATGGTGCAGTTCTACCTGGCCTCGCAGATCGTGGAGAAGAAGCTCGACCTGCGATCCGGCGTCTTCCATGTCAGCGTGCACGGAAAGCTGTACGCGATGGTCAGCCTGCGCAGCGGCATCGGCGTGTGGCCGATCGCCGATCCGGCCGACCTCCAGCACGCCGTCTGGAGCCACCGGCCGGAGTCGGCCGATGCCATCCCCAGCCATTTCGTGCGCACCGATTATTCCCAGCTCATGTGGCAGTACGCGACGCGGACAACGCGTGATTGCCTGCCGCCGCATTACCGCACCAAGCTGCTGTTCCTGCGCCGCCCGCCGCACTTGCCGATGCGGCTGCTCAATGACCCCAGCCTGTTGCTGATGCGGGAACTGGGGTACTCGCCCGGCACCTTTGCCGAACTGGCGCAGCGAACCGGAATCGCCGATGCGCAGCTGTCGCGCCACCTCGGCGCGCTCTACATGGTCGGCGCCATCACGGCCGACCCCAGGCGCGCCCCGGCGCCCAGGGCTGTGCTGGAAAACGTGGACTGGGACTCGCCAAGCAGCATGAGTCCCGACATCGACTCGATTTCCGGCGGGGAGATGACCGTCAGGATGACCGCGAGCGGCGCCACGGCGCCGCGCGCCCGAGGCTTTAGCCAACGAGCCGCAACAGCGCCGCAAGGCAGGGAGGATTGATGCAAGAACAGACAAGACAGGCGCAGCTCGAATCGCAAGGCGGTCCCGGCGGCGAGGCCAGGGAGTACCTGACGTTCCGGCTCGGCGCGGAAAGCTACGGCATCGAAATCCTGAAGGTGCAGGAAATCCGCGGTTATGAGAAGCCCACCGCGATCGCCAACGCGCCGGCCTTCATCAAGGGCGTGATCAATCTGCGCGGCGTGATCGTGCCGATCCTGGACCTGCGCATCAAGTTCCGGCTCGGCGAGGCGCGCTACGACGAGTTCACGGTGGCGATCATCCTGAACGTCGCCGGCCGGGTGCTGGGGGTGGTGGTCGACGCGGTGTCGGACGTCGTGGCGCTGGGGTCCGAAACCATCCGGCCGGCCCCGGAATTCGCCGCCTCCGTGTTCGACACCAAGTACATCACGGGGCTGGGTACGGCGGACGGGCAGATGCTGATCCTGCTCGATATCGAAATGCTGATCTCCAGCGCCGACATGGCGCTGGTCGATGAGGCTGCTCAATGACAACTGATCCCAAGGAAGAACACATGTTCAACAAGATGCGCGTTTCGAGTCCGTTGACGCTGGCGGACAGGATGAGCGTTTCGAGCCGGCTGACGATGGCCTTCGGAATGATGATTTTCATGCTGATCGCCGGCTCGGCCATGGGCCTGATGAGCCTGGACGGGCTCCAGCAGAAGATCGAGGTGCAATCGAGCAGCCGCACGCCCTCCCTCATCCTGGCGGGCCGCTGGGAAGGAGCCGTGCTGCAGACGGCACGGCGCATGCGCAACGTGCTGATCCTGTCCGAGCCGGAGCAGATCAAGTCGGAGCTGGCGGCCATACGCGCCGACCAGCTGGCCCGCGCCAACATCGTCCAGGACGTGAACAAGCTGATATCGAGCGACAGCGCCAGGGCCTCGCTGCAGGGCATCATCAAGGCGGCGCAGGGCTACAGCGGTCCGGAGAACGAGTTTCTCAGGCTCGCTTCTTCGGGCAATTTCGACGAAGCCAGGAAGGAACTGCAGGACAAGGTCGTTCCGGCGGAAAACCTGTACATCGACGCCATCGGCAAGTTTGCTCGCTCGCTTGCCGAGGAGGCCCGGGAATCGTCCCGCGAATCGGCCACTACCTACGAGAACAGCCGCAGCCGCATGCTGGTGCTGTCGCTGCTGGCGATCGTCCTCGCGGCCGTCGTCGCCTTCCTCTTCTCGCGCCGGTTACGCATCCAGCTGGGCGGAGAACCCACGTACGCGACCCGCGTCGCCAGCAGTATCGCCAACGGCGACCTGACGGTGCGCGTGGATGTGCGCTCCGGCGACGATCGCAGCCTGCTGTACGCCATGGGCGAGATGGCCGCCAGCCTTCGCCAGCTGGTGGGCGAAGTGGCGAGCGCGGCACGCGTGGTGGCCGATACGAGCGAGCAGATCGCCCAAGGCAACGTGGACCTGTCGCAGCGCACCGAGGAGCAAGCCTGCACGCTGGAGGAGACCGCCAGTTCGATGGAGGAGCTGACCAGCACGGTGATGCAGAACGCCGAGAGCGCCAAGCAGGCCAACCTGCTCGCGATGGGAGCCTCCGAAGTGGCACGCAAGGGCGGCCATGTCGTCGGCCAGGTGGTCAGCACCATGACCGCCATCTCGGATTCGTCCAGGAAGATCGCCGACATCATCGCGGTGATCGACAGCATCGCATTCCAGACCAACATCCTGGCGCTCAATGCCGCGGTCGAAGCGGCCCGCGCCGGCGAGCAGGGGCGCGGGTTCGCCGTGGTGGCCGCCGAGGTCAGAAACCTGGCGCAACGCAGCGCGGCGGCGGCCAAGGAGATCAAGGCCCTGATCGGCGACTCCGTGGACAAGGTCGATGCCGGCACCCGGCTGGTGGATGCAGCGGGCAAGACGATGGATGAGATCGTCGGCTCGGTCAAGGGCGTGACCGACCTGATCGCGGAGATCGCCGCGGCCAGCCAGGAGCAAAGCACCGGGATCGAGCAGGTCAACATGGCCGTCACGCAGATGGAGCAGGTCGTGCAGCAAAACGCTTCGCTGGTCGAGGAAGCCACGGCGGCCACCGAGTCCATGAAGGAGCAGGCCGGCGCGCTGATGCAAACCGTATCCCGGTTCAACCTGGGCGGGGAACAGCGAAAGGCCTATGCGAGCCTGCGCTCCGGCGAGCCGCGGCCCGCATCTCCGATAGCGGCCCAGCGGGCAACCGCCAGAACGCGGATCGAGCCGCCGGCCCAGTTGCGCAGCGTGACGGCGTTGGGCGCGCCGCAGTCGCCGGGCCAGGGGAACGGTGAGTGGCAGGAGTTCTAGCGCGCGTGGCTGCCGCGGAGCCAGGGCTCGTTCTCACCGACCGCGATTTCGCTCGCGTGCGGCGGCTGATCTACGACTACGCCGGTATCAAGCTGGGCGAACAGAAGCGCAACATGGTCTACAACCGGCTGGTGCGCCGCCTGCGCTCGCTCGGGGAAGTGGCATTCGCAAGATATCTCGACCTGGTTCAGTCGGACGGCTCGGCCGAGCGGGAGGCGTTCGTGAACGCCTTGACCACCAATCTCACGTCGTTCTTCCGCGAGCCCCATCATTTCGAACTGCTGGCCGCGCGTGCAAGCGAGCCGCCCAGGGCGTCATCCGGGCCCATGCGCATCTGGAGCAGCGGCTGCTCGACCGGGGAAGAGGCCTGGTCGATCGCCATGGTGATGCGCGAAACGGGACGCGCGGCCGACATCCTGGCCACCGACATCGATTCCGAAGTCCTGCGCGTCGCGCAGGCCGCGGTGTACCGGACCGAGCGCACCGACGGCATGCCGCCGGCCCGCGTGAAGCGGCACTTCCTGCGCGGCGCAGGCGCCAACGAGGGTTTGTTGCGCGTGCGCCCGGAGCTGTGCTCCATGGTCAGATTTGCCCAGCTCAATCTGCAGGCGCCCGTCTGGCCGGTGGGCGAATGCCTCGATGCGATCTTCTGCCGCAACGTGGTGATCTACTTCGACCGGGAAGTGCAGCGGCGGTTGGCGGAGCGCTTCGCCGCGATGCTCGCGCCGGGCGGGCTGCTGGTGGTCGGCCATTCCGAAAGCTTTCCCGCCGCGCACCCGGAT
>DATMBW010000275.1:0-7108 GCA_035559095.1 Ramlibacter sp. | reverse complement strand
GTCGCCGAACCGCTCAGCGCGCAAGGAGGCATGGCGCGCGACGAGCAGCACCAGCGCGCCAGCGAAGCCCTGCAGGCGGTCGGCCTGCGCGCCAGCGACTTGCGCAAGTACCCGCACGAGTTCTCCGGCGGCCAGCGCCAGCGCATCGCCATCGCCCGGGCCCTGATCACCCGCCCGCGCCTGATCGTGGCCGACGAGCCGGTCAGCGCCCTGGACGTTTCGGTGCAGGCGCAGGTGCTCAACCTGATGCAGGACCTGCAAGCGGAATTCGGCATCACCTACATGCTGATCAGCCACGACCTGGCGGTCGTTCATCACCTGTGCGACGACGTCGCCGTGCTCTGGCAGGGACGCATCGTGGAACAAGGGCCGCCGCAGCGGCTGTTCCATGCGGCCGAACATCCGTATACCCGCGCCTTGCTGGATGCGGTGCCGAAGGCCGAGCCGACCAGGCGCGACCGCTCCGCGCGGGCCCAGCAAATCCCTCTTGCCATGGTCAACAAAACTCGGGGATGATGGCAGACACGCCCCATGAGTGGCCTTCAAACTTTCGTTGTGTTCTTTAGCCTGGAGAAAAAAATCATGTTGAAGCGACGTACCGTTCTCACGCATTCGGCGACCGTTGCCGCCTGGGCCGCTGTGCCCCTGGCGGTTTCGCAAAGCGCGCTGGCCCAGAACAGGAAAGACGCGATCGTGCTGGCCATGGCGCTGGAGCCGCCGGGGTTGGACCCCACCGCGGGCGCGGCCTCGGCCATCGCCGAAATCACGCAGTACAACATCTTCGAGACGCTCACCAAGATCAATTCCGACGGCAGCGTGAGCCCGCTGCTGGCCGAGAGCTGGGAAGTTTCACCGGACCTGCGCACCTACACCTTCAAGCTGCGCAAGGGCGTGAAGTTCCAGAACGGCGAATCCTTCAATGCCGGCACGGTGAAGTATTCGTTCGAGCGCGCCGGCGCCGAAAAGAGCACGAACAAGGACAAGCGCACCTTCGCCAGCATGGAAACCGTGCAGGCCGTCGACGATTACACGGTGGTCGTGGTCAACAAGGAGCTCGATCCGGACTTCCTGTTCCTCATGGGCCAGGCTACGGCCATCATCGTCGAGCCCAAGAGCGCCGACACCAACGCGACCAAGCCGGTGGGCACCGGCCCCTACAAGCTCGACAGCTGGGCCAAGGGCTCGTCGGTCACGCTCAGCAAGTGGGACGGCTACCGCAACGCGGCCAACGTGAAGATCAGGAAAGCGACCTTCCGCTTCATCTCCGACCCGGCGGCACAGGTGGCCGCCCTCCTGGCCGGCGATGTGGATGCCTTCGCGCGCGTGACGCCGCGCAGCGTCGTGCAGTTCAAGGACAACCCGAAATTCCAGGTGCTGGTCTCAGGCTCGCGGGCCAAGACGATCCTGGCGATCAACAACAAGAAAAAGCCGCTGGACGACGTGCGGGTGCGCCGGGCGATCGCCGCCGCGATCGACCGCAAGGCCGTGATCCAGGGCGCGGGCGACGGCTACGGCGCGCCGATCGGCAGCCACTACGTGCCGGGCGCTCCCGGCTATGTGGATACCACCGGCGTCAATCCCTACAACCCGGAAAAGGCCAAGGCCCTGCTCAAGGAAGCCGGGGTCACCACGCCACTGGAACTCACGCTGACCCTGCCTCCGCCGCCCTATGCGCGCCAGGGCGGCGAGGTGATCGCCTCGCAGCTGGCCAAGGTGGGCATCAACGCCAAGCTGCAGAACGTGGAGTGGGCGCAGTGGCTCAGCGGCACATACGGCAACAAGAACTATGACCTGACGATCATTTCGCATGTCGAACCCTTCGACCTGGGCAACTTCGCCAAGCCGGGCTATTACTGGAACTACGAATCGGCCAAGTTCAACGACCTGTACAACAAGTACAAGACCACGCCACGCGCGGCCGACCGCAACAAGCTGGTAGGCGACATCCAGCGCCTGATCGCCGAGGACAGTGTCCACGCGTTCCTCTATCAGCCGCAGTGGGTGACGGTGGCCAACAGGAATATCAAGGGGTTGTGGAAGGACATGCCGATCTTCGTGAACGACCTGGCAGCGCTGTCCTGGGTTTCGCCGGCATGACTGATGTCCAGCGCATTGCATGAGCTTTCCGCACCGGCACTGATCCACGCTTATCGCCGGCGTGAGCTCTCGCCGGTCGAAGTCGTCCGGTCGGTGCTCGGCCACATAGAGCGCTGGGAGCACCACCTCCAGGCGCTTTACCTGCTGCGCCCGGAACTCGCGCTGCAACAGGCGCGCGAGAGCGAGGCGCGCTGGCTGCGAGGCGCACCTGTGGGCGCGCTTGACGGCGTCCCGGTCACCGTCAAGGAAAACATCGCGACGCACGGCGACCCGACCCCGTTGGGGACGGCGGCCACCGAGCTGATCGCGGCGGGCGCGGACGCGCCGCCGGCGGCGCGCATCCGCGGAGCCGGCGCCGTGATGGTCGCCAAGACCACCATGCCCGACTACGGAATGCTCTCCTCGGGGCTGTCCAGTTTCCACAAGCTGGCACGCAACCCGTGGGACCTGGGCAAGACGCCGGGCGGCTCCAGCGCCGGTGCCGGCGCGGCCGCGGCCGCCGGCTATGGGCCCTTGCACATCGGCACCGACATCGGCGGCTCGTTGCGGTTGCCCGCCGGCTGGTGCGGCATATTCACGCTCAAGCCCAGCCTCGGCCGCATCCCGATCGTGCCGCCCTACATGGGCCGCGCGGCCGGGCCGATGACGCGCGGCGTCGAGGACTCGGCCTGGCTCATGCAGGTGCTGTCGCTGCCCGATGCGCGCGACAGCATGAGCCTGCCGTTCCAGGATATCGCCTGGCAGCAGTTCGACAAGGGCGCCGAAAAGCTCAAGGGCCTGCGCATCGGCCTGCTGCTGGAAGCCGGCTGCGGCCTGGCGGTGGAGCCGGAGGTCCGCGCGGCAGTGGAACACGCGGCCAGGCTGTTCGAGCGCGCCGGCGCCGTGGTGGCGCCGATGCACCCCTTCATGACCCAGGCCATGCTCGATGGCATGGACCACTTCTGGCGCATGCGCTCACATGTGGACATGAAGATGCTGGCGCCTCACAGGAAGGCCCGGGTGCTGCCCTTCATCCGGCAATGGGCCGACAGCGCGGCCGGCATGGATGGCGAGGCCGTGTTCAAGGCATTCAGCCAGTTCCACGAGACGCGGGTCGCCGCGGTGCATGCCTGCCATGCCTTCGACTACGTCATCTCGCCGACCTCGCCGGTGCCGGCGTTCCCGGCGGCGCTGCCCTCGCCCACGGACGATCCCCTGCGCCCGCTGGAGCATATCGGCTTCACGGTGCCCTACAACATGTCCGAGCAGCCTGCGGCTTCGATCAACTGCGGCTACACCACGGGCGGACTGCCGATCGGACTGCAGATCGCCGGCCAGCGCTTCGATGACCTGGGGGTGCTGCAGGTGTCGCGCGCCTTCGAGTTGATACGCGACGACCAGCGGCCGTGGCCGCAGCCGCCTTCCGAGGCGCTGCACCACGTCGACTGAAGTAAAACCCCGCCCCGGTTAGGCTGCGCCGGGCCTCAAATTGCCAGCCAGAAGCTTGAGCTGATCGTAGACCGGCTGGGGCGGCAGGTCGGCCAGGTGCGCAACGTCGGCCCAGTCCAGGATGTCGATGCCCGCTTCGTGCACTCGCACGCGGTTCAGGCCCGCATTGGGGATTTCGCTCTGGCGCGGTCCGCTCAAACCGAGCGAACGCGCCGTGCGGTAGATCATGTCCAGCACGCCGCCGTGCGTGACTACCACCAGCGTCTCGGCGGGGTGCGCGGCGACGAGCCGGTACACCGCATCCATGACGCGCGCGTGGAACTGGCGGGTGGTCTCGCCGTCGGGCATGCAGAAGTCTTCCTGGAACCGCAGCCAGCCTTCCCATGCCTGCGGATGCTGCGCCTTGATGTCGTCGACCTTCATGCCATCGACCCGTCCAAAACTCTGCTCGCGCAGTGCGGGGTCGATGACGCTTGCCAGCCCCAGCTGCTGCGCGACCGGACGCGCGGTCTGCTGCGCGCGCAGCAGGTCGCTCGCGTAGAGGCGATGCACCGTCTCGCGCGCCAGCCGCCTGGCCAGGCGCCGTGCCTGCTCCAGGCCGGTTGCATTGAGGGCGACGTCAACGTGACCCTGGAAGCGAAGTTCGCGGTTCCAGTCGGTCTCGCCATGGCGCAGCAGGATCAGTTCGGTCATCACCCCGATTATCCCAGCGTCCGCAGTGACAGATTGCATTCTTGCGGAACTGAAACCTTATTCATGACCCGATTGATTCTGTTGCCGGGCCTGGCGGTCGACAGCAGCGATGTGGCAAGCAGCTCGACGCTTTTGGTTGCCTGAACTCCACGGTGTCCGACGCGCACTTGCGCCGCCACTGCGTGCGTGAGATGGCGGCAGCGCTGCTCGCTGAAGTCCGCCTTGAGCCGCGGCGTTACTCGGTGCCGAGGCTGCGCACCTTGTCCGCCAGCTTCTTTTGCACCGCCGGCGACACGAACTTGTCGACCTCACCGCCCAGCAACGCGATCTCGCGCACGAAAGTGCTGCTGATGAACTGGTACTTGTCGCTGGGCGTGAGAAAGACGGTCTCCACATCGGGCATCAGGCTGCGGTTCATGCCGGCCAGCTGGAACTCGTAGTCGAAGTCGGTCACCGCGCGCAGGCCGCGCACCATGGCCTTGCCGCCGCGCGCGACGACAAAGTCGCGCAACAGCCCGGAGAAGCTTTCCACCTCTACTTGCGGATAGGACTGGGCCACCTCGCGCGCCATTTCGATGCGCTCGGCCAGCGTGAACATGGACTTCTTGTGATGGCCGGCCGCCACGGCGACGATGACGCGGTCGAACAGCTGCGTGGCCCGGCGCACCACGTCCTCATGGCCCAGGGTCATGGGATCGAAGGTGCCGGGGTAAACGGCGATCACGTTGCTGGCCATGCATGTCTCCTGCGGGCAACGGTCCGGATTTGGCCGTTTGCTGCGCTGCATTATGCAGCGCGCCCCAGCAAGTGGGCGTGCACGGCACCAGCCCTGAGATGGCGGCGCACGGCCAGTGCGTAGGGTTCGAGTCTTGCGTCGTCCCAGGCAGCGGGCGCTTCGAGGTAGATCAGGCCGTCAGCGGCCAGGGCCGCGGCTGCGGCGGGCAACGCCTGGTCGAACAGGCCGGCCTCGAACGGCGGGTCCAGGAAGATCAGATCGATGCCGGCCCCAGCCAGCCGGCCGAGCACCGACAAGCCGTTGGCGCGCTCCACCTTGACGGCGGTCGCACCCAGCTTGGCCTGCACGCCCCTGAGCTGCAAGACCAGTTGCGGGTCCTGCTCTACCATGAGCACCTCGGCCGCTCCGCGCGAAGCCGCCTCCAGGCCGAGCGCGCCGGTTCCCGCGAATGCGTCGACGCACCGCCAGCCGGTCAGATCCTGGCCCAGCCAGTTGAACAGGGTTTCCCGCACGCGATCGGGGGTGGGACGCAAGCCGGGCTTGTCGGGCACCGGCAGCCTGGTTCGTTTCCATTGGCCGCCGATGATGCGGACCGCGTGGACGGCCCCGCGGGGCGGTGGCGGGTTGACGTGTGGTGGTTTCATGTGATCATGTCCGCCGGCAACCCGGAGGTGGCACGATCGGCATGCACATGATAAAGACGGGCCGCGAAGCCGCGGGCACCGACAGCGCGCCCGCAGTTCAATGCTGCGGGCGCGCCCGGCATGTCCCTCTTGCTGGTCTCGCCTCCCTGGCGCTACCCCATCGCGTGACAGCGATGCTCCATTCTGGAGGTGAACAATTCGCCCGTGTTGCGCACCCCTGTCAACATTGACAGGTTCAAGCGCGTTTGGCCGGGCTACTGTTGGCTCGCCGCGACGGCGCCCACGGTCACCGTGACCATGCGCTGCGGCTGGAGCTTGCGCGCGAACGCGGCCTTGACGTCGGCCACCGTGACCCGTTCGACCGTACGAGTCCAGGTGTCGAGGTAGTCCAGCGGCAAGCCGTTCCAGGCGATGCTGGCGATGTTGCCCAGCAGCTTGCGGTTGCTGTCGATCAGCAGCGGAAAGCCGCCGACCAGGTTGTCCTTGGCCGCCTTGAGTTCGGCCTCCGTCGGTCCTTCGGCGACGAACCGGGCCAATACGTCGCGTGAGACCTGCACCGCCTGCGCCGTCTGGTCGGGCCTGGTCTGCAGTCCGACGGTAAAGGCGCCGGCATGCAGCCCGGGCGAAAAATGGCTGGACACGCTGTAGCTCAGGCCCCGTTTCTCGCGCACTTCCTGCGACAGGCGAGAGACGAAGCCGCCGCCACCCAGGATGTAATTGCCCACCAGCAGCGCGAAATAATCGGGGTCGTTGCGCTTGTAGCCAGGCTGGCCGATCAGGACATGCGCCTGGGCGGAAGCAAATGGAATCTCGCGCACGACGGCGGCGGCCAGGGGCGCCACCTCGGCCACGGGCGAGAGCGGCTCGCAGCCCGCCGCGCCCGACGGAAGGCGCGAAAGCAGCGTGGTCACCAGCGCGTCGGCCTGGGCCCGCGTGACCGCGCCCACGATGCTCACCTTGGCGCGGCAAGGTTGGATCAGGCGGCGGTACATCGCCATCATGTCCTGCACGCCGATGCGCTCCAGCGTTGCCTCGGTCATCTCATATCCGTACGGATGGTCGCCATACACGGCCGGGGCGTAGGCTTGGCCGGCGATGGTAGCCGGCCGCGTGTTCGCTTCACGAATCGAAGCGGCCATGCGCTGCCGCTCGCGCTGCCACACCGCCTCAGGGAAAGCGGGATCGGCCAGCTGCCGGGCCGCGAGCTGGGCCGCTTTGGGCAACAGATCGGGATAAGTCAGCGAGCGCAGCGAAAAACTCATTCGGTCCGAGCTCGCGCCGGCGCCAAAGCCCGCGCCCAGATCGGCCCAGGCTTCGCTGAGCTGGTTTTCGTCGAGCGCCGTGTCGTAAGAGCTGCCGCCCGCCGGGTTCGCCGCCGTGAGGCCCATGGAGGACATGTTGGCCGTAACCCGCGCCAGTCCGGCCTTGTCGGCCGGGTCGCGCCGGGCGCCGGCGTCGAAATCGATCTGGACGTCCACCATGGGGATGGTGGGGCTTTCGACCAGAAAGA
>DATMBW010000274.1:0-4319 GCA_035559095.1 Ramlibacter sp. | reverse complement strand
CATAAGTTGATTGATCGGCGTGGCCGCCGGAAAGCTCGCAGGCAGCAGGGACATCGCGGCAGGCCGCCCATGAGCGCGAGGGCGAGGCGCCGGCGCAAGGTAGCGATGGAGGCGGGGCTGTGCCGCTCGGGCCGGATCAGGCGAGCCCCGAGGCCGGTAGTCGGCCGGCCGCTCGGGGGCCCTGAGCCGGGGCTGCCCTCCAGGGGAAAAGCGACAGCGCTCGGCCACGAGGAATCCGTAGGCGGCGATGCACAAGGAGGCGTGGTGGTGGAAGCCGCGCCAGCCCCGGCCCTCGAAGTGGCCCAGGCCGATCTCCTGCTTCAGCTCCTCGAAGTCGCGCTCGATCCGCCAGCGCAGCTTGGCGGTCGCGACCAGCTCCCCGATCGCCATCGTCCCGGGCAGGGTCGAGAGCCAGTACTTGGTCGGCTCCTTCCCGCCCTCGGGCCACTCCACCAGGAGCCATTCCTCGGCCCGTGGCTCGGCCCGGTCCATGTCGCGATGCGCCGGCCGGACCCGGACGGCGGCGAAGCGCGAGGCGAGGGCGCCGGTCGTGCCCTCGCGCCAACGCACGGCCTGCCACGCGCCCGCGGGCAGCGCCATCGCCAACCCTTCGGCCGCGAGCGGCTGGTGCTCGGGGCCGCGCCGCAGCAGCTTGGGCGGCCGGCCCCTGCCGCTCCAAGGCTTGGCCGGCAACGGTCCCGTGCCGGGCGCCCACAAGGTGGTCGAGCCCTGGATGCCGGCCACGTAGGGGATGCCCAGGGCGGTGACGCCGTCGCGGAAGCCGGTGTCGTTGCCGTACCCGGCGTCGGTGACCACCACGCCCCGCAGCACGCCGTCCGCCACCGCCTGCCGGATCTGCCCCAGCGCGATCTCGGGCTTGGTCCGAAACTCCACCTCCTCAGGCACGCCCGCCATCGCGCGTCGCGCTGGATCAGCGGCCCAGGTCTCGGGCAGGTAGAGCCGGTAGGCGATCGGCAGGCTCGCCTGCTCGTTGGCCACCGAGAGGGTTACCGCCACCTGGCAGGTGTCCTGCTTGCCGATCTGGCCGCAGTACTGCCGGGCCACCCCGACCGAAAGCCTGCCCTTCTTCGGCAGGCCGGTGTCGTCCACGATCCAGGCTCGGATCGGTCCATGCGCCATGATCGCCGGCAGCACGTGGCCGCGCACCGCCGTCAGCACGGCTGCATCATCCCAGGCGGCCTTGGCGACGAAGTGGTGCAGGGACTGGTGCGCCGCCCCGATCCTGAATGGCTCGACCCGGGCCGCCATCGGCTCGACGCTCTTGCGCTCGCCAGGCAGCAGCAGGCCGGTCGTGTAGGCCCGCAGCGGCCCGCGCCGGTCCGCGTGGCCCAGCGCCCCGCCCAGGAGCTCGACGTAGCTCCCGAACCGCTCCTCCCAGCCCGCCATCTTCCACCCGCCTCATGCTGCCGCTCCGGGCGAGATAGCACGAAGCTTAGCTTATGACACGGTAGTACTAAGAGCCTGCCTGAAACTCCTACGCCCTGAGCATGCGTTCGAGGCGCATGCCGATCATGAACACCGAGGCCAGCAGGGTCATGTGCCGCGAGGTCTGGAGGCTGGCCTCATCATCGACGCGCAGACGGCGGTAACGTTGCAGGCAACCGAAGGTCTGCTCGATCTTCCAGCGCCGCGGCTCGACCTGGAAGCCGCGGCGGCCCGGCGTGCCGACCACCTCGCTGATGATGCCATGGGCGTGCAGAAAGGCGGCAGGATCATCGCCGGCAAAGCCGCGATCCAGCCAGACGAGGAGGAGGGACGCATGTGCCTCCAGGTCCGGGTCGAGGGCGTGCAGGGCGTCGCGGTCCTGGGTGTTGGCCGGCACCACCTGCACACCGAGCGGGTCGCCTTGCGTGTCGACCATCAGCACCCGCTTCCTGCCCTTGATCTTCTTGTGGGCGTCGTACCCCCGGGGCCCGCGCTGGGGGCCAGTCCTGACGCTCTGCGTGTCGATAATCGCCGCCGTCGGCCGCCGCTTGCGGCCCGCAGCGAGGCGACGACAGGCGACCAGGACGGCCAGCGCCCGGTCCAGCACCGCCCGCAGCCGCCAGCGCAGGAACCGGCTCCATACGCTCTGGTGCGGCGGCAAGGTGGGGCCGACCGGCAGCCGCCGCCAGACGCAGCCGTCGCGTGCCAGATGCCAGAGCGCCCCGAGCATGGTCAGGGTCGACCAGTCCCGCGGGCGCCCGACCTTGGCCGGCGGATCGATCGTGTCGATCGCCCTCGCCAGGCGGACCAGCATGCCTCGCCGCAACAGCTCCTGGATAGCCGGCGCGTACTTGCGCCGGTCCTCGACCGTCCAAGCCATCTCTCGCTTCCTTCGTCAAATCGCGAGAGATCGCTTCGCGTGCCCGCCACCGCTAGTCAGAATCTACGCTGAATCAGCACCTTAGTTTCAGGCAGGCTCTAAGCTTGTCTTTGCACGTCAGGGTGGCCTGCAGGCGACGAGCATGAGGCGGTCGAGCAGGTCGGCTGGGATTTTCTGCATCTCTCGGCCGGCCGGCGATGGTCCGAAAGCCGCCGATGCCCACAACTCGCTCCGGACTGAGGCGAGGGCATCGCTGAACGTGGCATAGTGTTTCGGGTACCAGCAGACGCAGTCAGGCAAGATGCTGCGTTCCGCTGCGAGCCGTGTCGCCCAGAGGGTCACCAACGAGAACAGGCCGAGCAGCGCCGGCGTGGTGCGCAGGATGGCCAGGTCCGACCACTGCCGCTGGGTTTCCACACCGAGGTGTCGTCTGGCTTCCTCGAACGTGGTCTCGGTGCGCCAGCGGCGGACGAACCAGCGCAGGATGTTCGATGGGTCGGCCTCCAGGTCGGTGCTGAGGAAAGCCTGCGGCTCCTTCTCGCCCTCTGGATCACGCACGAGCACCCAGCGGATCGGCACCCGCATGCCGGGGTGGTGCCAGAGCGCGGTGTCGGAGGCGATGTCGAGCCGGCGCTCGCTTCGACCATACCAGTGGTCGACCCTGGTCCGGCGCCAGCGTGTGGCCGGGTCGGCCAGCCGATCCGCCAGGCTCGGCAGTCGGGCGCCCTTGACTCGGGGGCGGCCGCGCATACCCGGCCGGCGTGGCGGTGGTGGTGCATACAGCCCGGCATCGAGGCGCAGCCTTGAGATCATGCAGAGGTGCTGGCGGAGGTCGCGGAGCAGTCCGATGGCCGCGAAGCTGCTGTCGGCCACGACGATCAGCCGCCGCCCGGGGAGCCAGCGCGCGGTCTGCAGCAGCGCCTGCCGGGCCCAGTCGGTGAGCTTTTTGTGCCGCTGCCCGCGCCCGGTGGCATACCGCTCGGAGGGCGCCAGCACGGTCAGGAACGGCAGGGCCCAGACGCAATCGGCCCAGGGAACGGGAGCCAACAGCATGACGCAAAGCCAGCGCAGGCCACTGGCTTTGACGAAGTGGCCACGACTGGACCGCACGGGATCGCGGTAGATGCCGCGCGCCTTGATCTTGGCCCCCCAGCGCCGTTCGATCGTGTCGTCGATGCCCACTACCACTGGCCCCGTTGGCACGAAGGCCGCGACCAGCAGGAGCAAGAGCCGATGCCCGACGGCACGGGAAGACCACCGTGCGTGGCTGAGCACGCGGTGGTGGACGGCAAAGCCTGGGGCCTGCTCAAGGCCCATGACGCGCAGCGCCGCCGTGACCGTCCGCCGCCCCGGCGCGAGCAGGGCGCCTGCCACCAGCACCAGGGCGTGGCGCCAGACCGCATTGGTGAAGTAGCCTCGGAACGGCCGCATCCAGGCGGCCAGCACCTCGGGCACAGGCGCCGGCATGGCGTCGGCCTCCGCTTTGGAGGCTGCCCGAATGGGGCAACCCATGCCGGGGCAGGTGGGCACGATGGCCGGCGCTGATGCCATGCGCGAGCGGATCGAAGCTCACTCCTGGCCGCGCGGTGGTGTCGAGGTAGTACGAGCGAACCGGGGCTATACACTGTACAGCCGACGCACTGGCGGCCAGGTCGCGCGCCTGCGGCCTACCGGTAAGAGCGATGACGTGCAGGTCTTGTGGTGGCGCCACGAGGCTTGGGCCACCCCCGGCGACTTCGGGCCCGTCATCATGCCGCTCAACGAAGCCCTCGACTTCGTCGCCACCGAAAGCTTCTTCTGGATCGGGGCTTGACGCCTACACCCGTTACAAAACGTGCAAAGCCAAGCTAAACTCGGGTGTCGCCACAGAACGAACACGAATTCATGCCGATCCCAACCAGGTCAAACGCGAGGCCTGACCGAGCTCCGCCAGCGCTGTGCCCACCTCGACCGAGCCAAGCTCACGCCGGTGCGCAGGTTCGTCCCTCATGGC
>DATMBW010000273.1:0-6544 GCA_035559095.1 Ramlibacter sp. | reverse complement strand
CCAGCCGGCGCACGTAGGTCACGCGGTCGATGCGGAAGCTGCGGAAATCGTTGCGCTGCTCGCACCAGGCGGCCAGCGTCCAGACCTTGCCCCAGTAAAAACACCCGAGCGGCCGCAGGGTGCGCTCGCTGCGCTTGTCCGCCAGATCGACGTAATTGATGAAGACCTTGCAGCGCTCGTGAACCGCCTCGCGCAGGGTCTGCAAGGTGCGCTGCGCCGATTGCGGCAGCCCCACGGGCGGCGCGAAAACCGCGAGCGATTCGGCGGCGATCCGGGCATCGACCGGCAAGACCGACAGGATCTTGCCTAGCGCATCCTGCGCGCCCTGGGCGAGCGCCGGATCGAGCCAGGCTTGCGCCATGCGCACCGAGGCCACCAACGCCTTGGCCTCGTCGTGCGTGAACATCATGGGCGGCAGGTCGAAGCCGGCGCCCAGCCGGTAGCCCACGCCCGCCGCTCCCTCGACCGGCACGCCCTGCAGCTGCAGGTCGGCGATGTCGCGATAGATCGTCCGCTCCGACACTTCCAGCCGCTCGGCCAGGTAGGCGGCCGTGGTCAGCCGCCGGCCGCGGATCAGCTGGATGATGTGGAACAGTCGGTCGGCCCGGCGCATGGCAGGACGTTAATGTTCCGGCCCGCTCCTGACAAGGTGGTGTCAGGAGGAGGTCAGCGCCGCATCGAGCACCTCGACCCAATGCTTGACAGGCACAGCCGTACCGCTTTGCAGATGCGAGATGCAACCCATGTTGGCCGAGATGATGGCCTGCGGCTGCAGCTGCGCCAGGTGGCCGAGCTTGCGGTCGCGCAGCTGGTGGGCCATCCGGGGCTGCAGCACCGAATACGTGCCGGCCGAGCCACAGCACAGGTGGGACTCGTTCAGCGCGACGCGCACGGTAAAGCCCAGGTCGGCCAGATGCCGTTCCACGCCGCCGCGCAGCTGCTGGCCGTGCTGCAAGCTGCACGGCGGATGAAACGCAAGCGTGCCTGCCATCGGTCGCACCTTGGTCCGCAACGCCGCCACCAGGTCGGGCAACAGCTCGCTCAGGTCGCGCGTGAGCTCGCTGATGCGGCGGGCCTTGGCGGCATAGGCCGGATCGTGCCTGAGATGGTGCCCGTATTCCTTGACGGTGACCCCGCAGCCCGAGGCGTTCATGACGATGGCTTCGACCCTCGCGCTATCCACGTACGGCCACCAGGCGTCGATGTTGGCGCGCATCTGCGCCAGGCCGCCGTCCTGGTCGTTGAGGTGGAACTTCACCGCGCCGCAGCATCCGGCCTGCACGGCCACCAGGGTCTGGATGCCCGCCGCGTCGAGCACGCGCGCCGTCGCGCTATTGATGTTGGGCATCATGGACGGTTGCACGCAGCCGGCGAGCATCAGCACCTTGCGCGCGTGCTCGCGTGCGGGCCAACGGCCCGCGGGCTGCCTGGCCGGCACCTTGTCCTTGAGCATTGGCGGCAGCAGCCCGCGCACGGCCTGACCCAGCCGCATCGCTGGGCTGAACAGTTGCGACGACAAGCCTTCCTTCAAGGTCCAGCGCAACGCGCTGTCGGCACCGTCGCGCGGCACCCGCTCTTCCACGACCTTGCGGCCGATGTCCACCAGGTGCCCGTACTCGACGCCGCTGGGGCAAGTGCTTTCGCAATTGCGGCAGGTCAGGCACCGGTCCAGGTGCAACTGGGTCTTGCGCGTCGGCGCGGCGCCTTCGAGCACCTGCTTGATCAGGTAGATGCGGCCGCGCGGGCCGTCGAGCTCGTCTCCGGTGATCTGGTACGTGGGACAGGTGGCGGTGCAAAAACCGCAGTGCACGCACTTGCGCAGGATGGCCTCGGCCTCCCGCCCATCGGGCGTGTTCTTGAACTCGGGCGACAGGTTGGTCTGCATGCGCTTTAGAAATCCGCGTACAGGCGGCCGCGGTTGAAAATCCCGGACGGATCGAACTCGCGCTTGAGCTCGCGGTGGATTCGCTCCAGCGGGCCCTCCAGCCGCGCGAACCGGCCGGTGGCCGGCATGGGCCGGTCCTGCGCCGGGGCAAACAAGGTCGCCTGGCCGCCGGCACGCGCGGCCACTGCACGCAGGCGGGAGCCGTCGCCCGGCTCCACGCGCACCCAGCGCTGTCCACCATGCCACTCGATCAGCGGCAGCTCCGGCAGATCGAGCACCGGCGCCGTTTGCGGCACCGACAGGCGCCACAGGTCGCGGCCGCCCCGCTCGTTGAACCAGGGCAGGCGCTGGTCGCGGCAGAGCGGCCAGTCCGCGGACACCTTGGCGTTGTCCTGGCGCTCGCCGCCCAGCGTCTTGCACGCCGCCTCCACCGCCGCCACCGCGCCGCGCAAGCGCAGGAACAGCACGGGCACGCCGGCGTCATCGACCCAGCAGCTGGCGTTCAGCGGCAGCGGCTGGCCGCCCCAGGCATGGAGCCGTCGCAACGCTTCGGCCTGGCTCATCTCGAATTTCAAGGTGGCTTCGGCCGGCGTGACCGGCAACACCTTCAGGCTGACTTCGGTGATCAGGCCCAAGGTGCCGAGCGAGCCCACCACCAGCCGCGAGACGTCGTAGCCCGCCACGTTCTTGATCACCTGTCCGCCGAAGGTCAGCAATTCGCCGCGGCCATTGAACATCGTCAGCCCCAGCACATAGTCGCGCGCCGAGCCGGCGCTCGCGCGGGCCGGGCCGCTCAGGCCGGCGGCCACCATCCCGCCCACGGTGGCGCCGCCGCCGAAATGGGGCGGTTCGAACGCAAGGCATTGGCCGCGCTCTGCCAGCGCGCTCTCCAGCGCGGCCAGCGGCGTGCCCGCGCGCGCCGTGACCACGAGTTCGCTCGGCTCGTAGCTGATGATGCCCGCCAGGGGCGCCGTCTCCAGCAACTCGCCGTGCAGCTGCTCGCCGTAGAAATCCTTGCTGCCGCCGCCACGGATGCGCAACGGCGTCGCGTTGGCGGCGGCGGCGCGGATGCGATCGGCCAACTGATCAAGGATGAGTTCCATGGCTTCCATGGTACGCGCGGCCACGGTCTTGCCGGAACCCCGCGCGATTGATCTTTTTGAAATCAGTCGCTGACGAAATTCACCGGCAGACCCGCCACGTCCACGCGCATCGCGATCAGGCAGCCCGATTGGGGCAGGGCCTGCAGCTCCGCGGCTGGCCGGCGGGCGCTGGCGCTGGTCACATACAAGGTCTTGAGGTCGTCGCCGCCGAAGCAGGGCATGGTCGGGCAGCGCATGGGCACCGGAAATTCCGCGGCCAGCCGGCCATCGGGCGAGAACTTCAGCAGCCGCGCCCCTTCGTACATCGCGCACCAGTAATTGCCCTGCGCGTCCACGGCAGCGCCGTCGGGACGGCCGCCGTAACCGGGGTCGCCCGGCTGCCAGCCGGCGGGCTTGCCGGGAAACTGCTGGAACACCCGCTGCCGGCTCATCACGTTGTCCTGCGCCTGCCAATCCCAGGCATGGATCACGTGGTTTGCGGTGTCGGCCCAGTACACGGTGGCCGCGTCCGGTGACCAGGCCAGGCCGTTGGCAACCACGGCGTCACGCGCCTGGACCTGCAGCAGGGGTTTGCCGCCGTTGCCGTTGGACTCGCGCAGGTCGATGCTGTACAGCGCGGCCCGGCGTGCATCGCGCGGTTCGTACATGGTGCCGGCCCAGAAGCGGCCCACCGGATCGGCCTTGCCGTCGTTGAAGCGCGTCGTCGCCGGGTCGTGGTCGAAGCGGACTACGCAAGCCAGCGGCCCGCCCCAGTTGCCGGCGCGGTAGACCCCATCGCGCAGCGCAACCACCAGCCCGCCGGCGCGCGCCGGCGCGATGCACCCCGGTTCCGCCGGCATGGCCCAGCTTTCGAGCTCGCCGCTGGCGGGGTCGGCACGTCGAATCTGCCGGGCCGCGATATCCACCCAGTACAGCAGCCGCTCGTGCGGATGCCAGAACGGCGATTCGCCGATCTGGTCGCGCTGCGCGATCACGGTGCGCCAGGGCGTCATCGCACGGCCGCGACCGATGTCGCCATCTGCGCGCTGACCGATTCGATCGTGCAGACCAGCGCGCCTGCATGAAGTTGCAACATGCCTTAAGCTTGTCTCCTGCGCCGATTGTGCTCGCAACGCGAACCCGTAACATCAACCGTACCTTGCGGAATAACGCAATGCAGGAAACACAGGCAGGCATGCCGGATGCGGCCGGCGACTGGGCCACGGAACGGGCGGTGGAAGCCGCGCGGTACGCGCTGCTGCGGCGGCTGGCCCATGCCATGCGCCACCACATGGTGGTCCATCTGCAGCCCATCGGCATGATCACGGAAGTCGTGGAGCGGCGGCTGCGATCGCCCGCGCCGGACCTGGCGCAAGTCCATGAGAGCATGAGACGGATCAACGGCTTTTCGCGCTCAGCGGTCCAGTCCTGCCTCGAAGTGGTGTCCTGGCTGGCGCCCGAAGGTGGCGCCGTGGTCGCGCTGGATGCCGGCGTGGCCGAATGCCTGGCCATGCTGCGCAGCAATTTCAATTTTCGCGGATTCACTCTCAAGGACGAGGTAGGCACGGCAGCCGCGCCGGTGGCGCGCTCCGGGCTGCGCAACGTATTGCCCGCCTGCCTGCTCGCCTTGACCGACCGGGCTGTTTCGCCGGCGGACATCGTCGTTCGCGCCGAGCTGCGGCCGATGCGGGCGCTGCTGTCGATCAGCTTGCGCGCGGGCGACGGCTCCGCCGGCTTCGCCGGGGACGCCCCCTATCGCTTGCTGGAATGGGGCGAAGTGCAAGCCCTGGCGCGGGCCGACGGCCTGGGATTCGAGCGCGAAGGCACGCAAGTGCGCCTCACCCTGCCGTTGGCTGCGGCCTGAAGACGCACTCCCTAAAAAACGGCCCGCCCGAGCGGGAGCTGCGGCGGGCCGAACATCCAATGGAGACTTGCTCGTCCTGTGCGGCCGCGCCTGGCGGCCGCACATGTTCCTTGCGGATCATCGGTTGTAAGCGGTCTCGCCGTGCGACGAGATGTCCAGCCCTTCGCGCTCCTCTTCTTCCGTCACCCGCAGGCCGATCAGCAGATCCACGATCTTGTAAGCGATGAAGGCGACGACTCCGGACCACACGATGGTGGTCAGGACGGCCTGGAACTGGATCCAGACCTGGCTGCCGATGGAATAGACCGGGTTGGCTTTGTTGGCCACGTAATCGTAGATGCCGACGCCGCCCAGCGAAGGCGCGGCGAACACCCCTGTCAGCAGCGCACCCAGGATGCCGCCCACGCCATGCACGCCGAACACGTCCAGCGAGTCGTCGGCGCCCAGCAGGCGCTTCAGGCCGTTGACGCCCCACAGGCAGATCAAGCCCGCCAGCAGGCCGATCACGAGGGCGCCCATTGGGCCGACGAAACCGCAGGCGGGGGTGATGGCCACCAGGCCGGAGACCGCGCCGGAGGCGGCGCCCAGCATCGAGCCCTTGCCCTTGCTCAACGCCTCGCCCGCGATCCACGACAAGGCGGCGGCGGCCGTGGCGAACAGGGTGTTCACGAAGGCCAGCGCGGCCATGCCGTTGGCCTCCAGGTTGGAGCCGGCGTTGAAACCGAACCAGCCGACCCACAGCAGCGAGGCGCCCACCATGGTCAGGGTCAGGCTGTGGGGCGCGAGCGATTCCTTGCCGAAACCGATGCGCTTGCCCACCACGTAGGCGCCCACCAGGCCGGCCACGCCGGCGTTGATGTGCACCACCGTGCCCCCGGCGAAGTCGAGCGCGCCCTTGGCCCAGAGCCAGCCGGCCGCGGCCGCGACTTTCTCCTGCGAGGCCGCGTCGGTGATCGCGTCCGGGCCGTCCCAGTACCAGACCATGTGGGCCATCGGCAGGTAGCTGAAGGTGAACCACAACACCACGAACAGCAGCACCGCGGCGAACTTGATGCGCTCCGCGAACGCGCCGACGATCAGCGCGCAGGTAATGGCGGCGAATGTCGCCTGGAAGGCCACGAAGCTCAGCTCGGGAATGACCACGCCCTTGCTGAAGGTGGCCGCGATCGAATCGGGCGTCACGCCCTTCAGGAAGATCTTGTCGAAACCGCCCATGAATGGATTGCCGGCCGTGAAAGCCACGCTGTAGCCGTACAGGCTCCACAACACGTAGATCAGCGCGGTGATGACGAACACCTGCATCAGCACCGACAGCATGTTCTTGCTGCGTACCAGGCCGCCGTAGAACAGGGCCAGGCCAGGCAGCGTCATCAGGAGCACCAATAGCGTGGCCACCGTCATCCACGCCGTGTCGCCCTTGTTGGCAACGAGCGCAGGTGCGGTGGGCGCGGACGCAGCGGCGGCGGCCGCCGGCGCCGCGGCAGCGGGCGCCTGGGCGGGCGCCGCGGCGGATGCCGCCTCGGCGGGTGTCGGTGTGGTGGTCGGGGCCGCGGCCGCCGGCGCCGGCGTCGCGGGGGCATTGGCTGCGGGCGCTTGCGCCAGCGCCACGCCGCCGATCAGAAGTCCCAGGCCCAGGCCCAGGCAAGCAAGAAGATTTCTCATGTTCATCTCTCCTGATGGATGGCGGGCGGGCTCTAGAGCGCGTCCTTGCCG
>DATMBW010000272.1:0-2770 GCA_035559095.1 Ramlibacter sp. | reverse complement strand
CCGAACCAGCCGACGGCGCGGCTGACCGGCGGGTAATAACGCTCCATCCGGGCAATGTCGAAGGCCGGCTTGGGGAAGCGCGCCGCCACGTCGGCCGGCCGCCAGCCCGGCGGCTTGAACCACACGCGCAGTTTGTCGAGCCAGTTGCGCGCATGCCAGCAGTCCTGGGCCAGCGCCCAGTAGATCTCGGCGTTGGACCACAACGGGTCCCAGCTGTTCAAGGGGCTGCGCGTGCCGTACACGCATTGCTCGCCTTCCTCCGTGAAGCTGCCGAACAGGCGGTCCCAGACGATCAGCACGCCGCCATAGTTGCGATCCAGGTAGCCGTCGTTGACCGCATGGTGCACGCGGTGGTTGGACGGCGAGCAGAACCAGCGGTCGAACCAGCCCAGCTTGGGGACATGTTCGGTGTGGACCCAGAACTGGTAGAGCAGATCGACCAGGGCGACCACGCCGAACACGATCGGCGGTACGCCGGCCACGGCCATCGGCAGATAGAACACCCAGCCCAGGAGGGCGCCCGAGCTGGTCTGCCGCAGCGCGGTGGAAAGGTTGTAGTGCTGGCTCTGGTGATGCACGACGTGCGCCGCCCAGAATACCGCGCACTCGTGGCCCGCGCGATGCAGCCAGTAGTAGCAGAAGTCGTAGAACAGCAGCGCGAGCAGCCAGCCGTACCAGGTGGTCCAGAATTCACGCGCCTGCTCCAGGGGCACGGCGGAAACGGTCGTGTAGACCGCGCCGTAGATGCCCACCCGCAGCAGCCGGGTGAAAACCTTCGTGATTTCGCTGAGCATGCCCAGGCTGATGCTGTTGATGGCATCGCTCAGGCGATAGGTATTGCGTTTGCGCGCCCAGCCCCAGGCGAATTCGATCGCGATGAGCGCGAGGAAAACGGGCGTCGCGAAAACGATGACCTGGCCGGGCGTCATGGCGCCATTCTTGCGCGGGTCAGCTCGATGCGCCTCTGGCGTCAACCCTGATGATGCGCTCCACCATTCCCTTGCGCAGGCCGCCGCTGACGCCGATCATGAAGTCGTAGAGGTTCACCGTAGGGTCGCAGTGGCCGGGGATCAGCCACAACATGCGGCCTATCGCCGGCACCCGGCGGGCGCCGCCGGCCGGCCGCAGGATGCCGTGCTCGTCGCCGCCATTGAAGTAGTCCAGCTCGCTTTCCGAGTCGAAGACATGGACCTTGGGCATGCCGGAGTCGATCGCATGGCTCTTGTGGCCGGCATCGCACACGGCGTGATCCTCGCGCGAACTGATGACCTGGCTCTTGACGAACAGCGCATGCTCGAATTGCGGTTGCGCGGGGTCGCGCTCGTTTTGCGCGTAGTCGGCATCCATGAACAGGAAAGAGCCCGCCTGCAGCTCGCCGAACACGCCGCTGGCGGCCTCGCACACCATGCTTCCGGTGCCGGCCCCGGTGACCAGGTCCACCGGTACGCCTTCGGCTTCGATCAGCTTGCGGGTATAGACCACGTCGTCCACCGCAATGGCGACCGCCGCGCGCCGCTGTTGCGGGCTACGAAGGTGCTGGGCCTTGCCGTGGTAGGCCTGCAACCCGGCAAATCGCAGCGCGGCGTGCTTCCGGATTTCGTGCACCAGCGCGACCGCCGGCACGCCGGGCGCCACGCCGCAGCGGCCCTGGCCCACGTCGATCTCGACGAAGACATCCACCACGGCTTCGGCTGTTGCCTGGCCGCGTGCCTCGTTCATCGCCTGGGCCAGCCGGTTCACGCCTTCGGCACTGTCCACCGCGATGGCCAGCCGGCCGTTCTCGGCCGCGACCCGGTGCGCCAGCGCGGCCACGCGCCCCAGCTTGCCCGCGGCGACGACCTCGTTGGTGATGAACAGGTCATGGACACCGCCGGCCGCCATGACCTCGGCCTCGGCGGTTTTCTGCACGCAAACACCGACGGCGCCGGCCTGCATCTGGAGTTTGGCCAGCGCCACGCTCTTGTGCATCTTGGCGTGGGGCCGCCAGCGCACGTCGTGTTTCCGGGCGAACTCGGCCATCCGGCCCAGATTGCGTTTCATGGCGTCCAGGTCGACAACCAGGGCAGGGGTGTCGATGGCGTTGACGCTCTGGCCGACCAGTTGGGCCAGGTGATCAGCAACTGGTGTCTTCGTCGGCGGATTCATTGTCCAGATGTTGGGTGTCAGACCAGCCGATCAGGGAAAAGCCTTCGGGCGTCCACAGCAGCCGGTTGATGGCGCCGTTGGGCAGTTCCCAGGTTCGGGGGGAATTGACCTCCTGCCCGGTCGCGACCCGGTAGAGCGTGTCCAGCACCCCGCCATGCGCGACGACGACGATCTGTTGGCCCGGGTGCCGCGACGCCAGCGATTGCACGGTCCGGGTGACACGGTCCCGCAACTGGAGCAGCGATTCGCCGCCCTCGGGCGGCGCCCACTCGGGAATCCGCTGGCGCCAGTTCTGCGCCTGGTCGGGCCAGTTCTCGTGGATTTCGGAAAAGGTCTTGCCTTCGAACATGCCGAAGCTGCGCTCGCGCAGGCCCTCTTCGGCCACGACCGGAATGCCTGTCACCTCGGCAATTGTTTGCGCGGTTTCATGAGCGCGCCCCAGGTCGCTGGTATAGACGGCGCTGATCGTCTCGCCGGCCAGCGCTTCGCCAACGCGCCGCGCCTGCCACCGCCCAGTGTCGTTCAATCCGATGTCCAACTGCCCCTGGATGCGCGCGTCCACGTTCCAGGCGGTCTCGCCATGGCGCACGGCAATGATCCGGGTGGCTTCCATCACTGGGCATTC
>DATMBW010000271.1:0-3634 GCA_035559095.1 Ramlibacter sp. | reverse complement strand
GCATGGTTGCGCTCGGGCCGCTGGGGACCTTCGACCCCGAATGGGACGGCGCCATCGAAAAGCCGCTGCGGACCGCCGCAAACCAGCTCTCCAGCGACCTGGGGTACCGGGGGTGAAACCGGGGACGGCCGTTCCGCCGCGGCCGCTGTTGGCGCTGGCTGCAGCCGTGCTGGCAGCCCATCTGTTCCTGTTGCAAGCGGTGCCCGGGCCGGTGCGTGTATCCCCCGTACCGGCGGCCCAGCCGTTCACTATTCGCAGTGTCGCCGCCCGGCCGCAACCACCCGCCGCTGCGGCGCCGGCGCCGCAGCCGGTACAGCCGCGGCCGGAGCGCGCGGGTCCGCCTGCGCGCCGGGCAACACCTGCACACCAGCTACGGGACGCTCGCGTGACCGCATCGGTGCGCGTGAACGCGCCGCCGGCGCCAGCCGCGACGGCCACGGCGGTCAGCCCAGCCGTGCCCATCGCGCCGGCTCATGACCCCGGTCCAGCCGCTGTCGCGTTCGCCGTTCCCAGCTCGATGCGGCTGCATTACCAGGTCGTGGCCGAGGTGCGCGGCCAAACACGGTCGGCAGCGGGGGAACTGGTCTGGCGTCACGATGGGGAGAGCTATGAGGCCACGTTCGAGATCAGGGCACCCGCGCTGCCGGCGCGCACACAGCGCAGCACGGGGCGTATCACGGCGCAAGGGCTGGCGCCGCTGCGTTTTTCGGACAGGGGCCGTACCGAGCAGGCGACGCATTTCCTGCGCGACAAGGGTACGGTGGTCTTCAGCAGCAACCGGCCCGACGCGCCCCTGCTGCCCGGTGCGCAGGATCGCCTGAGCGTGCTGCTGCAACTCGCCGCGATGGTCGCCGGCCAACCGGCGAAATTCCCCCCGGCGGCCACGATCGCCATCCAGACGGCGGACACCCGCGACGCCGAGCCCTGGCTATTCACGGTCGGACAAGTGGAAGAACTGCATTTGCCCGGCGGCACGGTGCAGGGGCTCAAGCTCACGCGCAACCCGCGCCGGGAGTTCGACCACAAGATCGAGCTTTGGCTGGCTCCCGGCATGGACTACGTCCCGGTGCGCCTGCGTCTGACACAGCCGGGCGGCGATTCGGTCGATCAGCTGTGGTCCTCGACCGACAGAGGCTGAGCCGCCGCTCGCCTAGTCTTGGGACATGGGGGTTACTCAGTGTCCTGTGCACCTTGAAACGGGCTCAAACGTTGCTAGATAACCAGGCAGAAGGAAATAGCACCATGCAAATGCTCTATGACTCCGACTCGTTCGTTGTCGTGCACATGCAGGCCAATGAACCCCTGGAAGGGGAGCCGGCTCCGCGCATCGTGCGGCACGGCTTCGAGATCGTGGACAAGCGCTCCAACAAGGAGGTCTATCTGGACGGCTCCTGGGCGGAAGCGTTCCAGCGTCAAATCAATGCTTGGCAGGTGAACACCCCTACGCAGGAAGAAGTCGAGGAGACACTCGACGGCTACGCCGAGCTGGCGCAAAACCCCCTCGTCATGCACTAAAGGCCGGGCTTGCGCGCGGGAAATACCAACAATAGAACATCCAACCTGAACGTCGGGCCGCATCCACGCCGCCTCACCTGGGCTTCATCGCCGTCTTGATCACGGACGATTGCCGCGTGCCTCGACGAGGTAGCATGGGAGCATGAACCGCATTCTCTGTTTGCTCGCGGTGGGCGCGGTGGGCGCCGGTTGCGCCGTGACCGCCGCCGAGCCCGATCCGGCCGTCCGCGTGAACACGCTGCTGCCGGCCGACGCGATCCTGCTGGGCGAACAGCACGACGCACCTGAGCACCAACGCATCCACCGCGACGTCATCGATGCGCTCGCCGCCCGCGGCGCCCTGGGAGCGGTGGCGCTTGAGATGGCGCCCCAGGGCGGTTCGACATCGGAGCTGCCCCGCGACGCGTCCGAATCCCAGGTCCAGGCTGCGCTGCGATGGAGCAGTGGCTGGCCCTGGGCCGCCTATGGACCGGCGGTGATGGCGGCCGTGCGGGCGGGCGTGCCGGTGCTGGGCGCCAACTTGCCGCGCGCCGAGATGCGCACCGCCATGGCCGAGAGCCAGTTGGACGCACTGCTGCCGGGGCCGGCGCTCAAGGCCCAGCAGCAGGCCATCCGCCTGGGCCACTGCGACATGCTCCCCGAAACCCAGATCGTGCCGATGACCCGCATCCAGATCGCCCGCGACCGGGCCATGGCGCAGACCCTGGTTTCCCTGGCCGTGCCGGGCAAGACGGTGGTGCTGCTTGCCGGCGGCCGGCATGTGGACCGGCAGGTCGGCGTGCCGCTGCACCTGCCGGCTGGATTGCGAACCAAAGTCGTCACGCTGCGCGCGGGGGCGGCGCCGGACGACGGCAGGAGTGTGATCGACGCGGATGCCACCTGGACGACTCCGCCAGTGGACCACAAGGACTATTGCGCCGGGGTGCGTCCCCCCGGGGCGACGATGCAGGAGCCCCCGGCGGGGACCGCACGGCCGGCGCCGCCGAACTAGGCCAGCGCGCGGCGCAAGGCGCCTCAGGCGTTGCGCCGGACGGAGTCGGCCAGCGTACCGACCAGCGTGTCGATATGCTCCTTCTCGACAATGTACGGCGGCGCGATCACCAGGACGTCGCCGGCGGGCCGCACCAGCGCGCCCTTGTGGAAGCAATCCAGGAAGATGTCGTACGCGCGCTTGCCGGGCGCGCCGGCGATCGGCGCGAGCTCGACCGCGGCGGCCAGCCCCAGGCTGCGGATGCCGATCACGTTGGGCAACCCCTTGAACGTGCCGTGGAACGCATCTCCCAGCACCTTGCCCATCTCGGCGGCCCTTTGGAACAGGTTGTCCTGCTTGTACAGGGTGAGCGTGGCGATGGCCGCGGCACACGCCACCGGATGGCCCGAGTAGGTGTAGCCGTGGAAGAACTCGATCACGTGCTCGGGCGCCTCGGTCTTCATCATGGTGTCGTACAGCTTGTCGCGGCAGATCACTCCACCCATCGGGATCACGCCATTGGTCACGCACTTGGCGAAGTTCAGCATGTCGGGCACCACCCCGTAGAAGTCCGACGCGAAGTTCGTGCCCATGCGGCCGAATCCGGTGATCACCTCGTCGAAGATCAGGAGGATGCCGTGTTTGTCGCAGATCTCGCGCAGCCGCTTCAGGTAGCCCTTGGGCGGCAGGTACCAGCCCGCGCTGCCCGCGACCGGCTCGACCATGATGGCGGCCACATTGCTCGGATCGTGCAACGGCAGGATCCGGTTTTCCAGCTCGGCGAGCAGGTCTTCCTGCCACACCGGCTCCTGGTTGTGGATGTAGGCGTTGCCCACGGGGTCGTGGATGAACCGCATGTGGTCGATCCGCGGCAGCAAGGCGCTGCCGTAGACCTTGCGGTTGGCCGGGATGCCGCCCACGCTCATCCCGCCGAAGCCCACGCCGTGGTAGCCCTTTTCGCGGCCGATGAACACATTGCGGTGGCCTTCGCCACGGGCCCGGTGGTAAGCCAGCGCGACCTTCAGCGATGTGTCCGCCGCCTCCGAGCCGGAGTTGCAGAAGAGCACTTTGTTCAAGTCGCCCGGCGCCATGGCGGCGATCATTTCGGCCGCCCGGAACGCCTGGTCGTTCGATACCTGGAACGCCGTC
>DATMBW010000270.1:0-21554 GCA_035559095.1 Ramlibacter sp. | reverse complement strand
CTGCTACCTTGGCCGACTGCGGCGCCACGGCGACGGGGTTGCTGTTGTACACCACGAGCGCCTCGATCCGCGGGCCGAATTGCGGTGAGGATTCACGCAGCAGATCGTCGCCGATCGTGCTCATGTTGATGGTGCGCGGCGTGCGCCCGGCCAACAGGTCCGGACGCTGCAGGGCCGCCCGGTCGACCGGGAACATACCGGAGCTCGACAGCAGCAAACCGCCGGCCGGCTCGCGCCACGCCCCCGTGAGGGCAGGCAGGCAGGCAACGGCCCGCACGGCGTTGCCGCCGCCGCGCACGCGTTGCATGCCGTAATTCAAGCGAATGGCCGACGGGCGGGTGGTCCCCCAATCGCGCGCCAACGACCGGATTTGCGCCGCAGGCACGCCGCAGACGGCGCTCGCCCGTTCGGGACTCCAGCGCAGCGCCCGTTCACGCAGACTGCCCCAGCCCAGGGTGTGCCGTGCGATGTAGTCGTGGTCCAGCCAGTCGTTGGCGATGAGCTCGTGCATCATGGCCAATGCGAGCGCCGCGTCGGTGCCGGGGAGCAATTGCACATGCTCATGGCATTTCTCGGCGGTTTCGGTGCGCCTGGGGTCGATGCACACCAGCCTGGCGCCGGCTCGCTTGGCCTCCTGGGCGAGACGCCAGAAGTGCAGGTTGCTTGCGATCGAGTTGCTGCCCCAGATGAGGATGAGCCTGGATTGCGCGAAGAACTCCACTTTCATGCCCACCTTGCCGCCCAGTGTCTGCACGAGGCCCTCGGTACCCGCGCTGGAGCAGATGGTGCGGTCCAGCAACGACGCGCCGAGCTTGTGAAAGAAACGGCTGGACATGCTCTCGCCCTGGACCAGACCCATCGTGCCGGCATAGCTATAGGGAACGATGGCCTGCGGGTCGCGCGCGGCAATGGCTGCCAGCCGTTGCGCGATATCGCCCAGCGCCTGTTCCCAACTGACCTGCTCGAACCGCCCGGATCCCTTGGGACCGGTGCGCCGCATCGGATGCAGCAAACGTTCCGGGTGGTAGGTTCGTTCCGCGTAGCGTGAGACTTTTGTGCACAGCACACCCTGCGTGTGCCTGTGTTCCGGGTTGCCACGCACGCTCACCGCGACGCCGTTTTCTACTTTCGTGATCAACGCGCAGGTGTCGGGACAGTCATGCGGGCACGCGCCACGCACGGATTCCGACGCCTTTTTGGCTAAATTGTCGCTAGGGGAGATGCTGATGGTGCTACTCATGAGCTAACCCTATAGTTTGCGCGCAGGCCGTAGTTCGCGGGCCGCAGGAGATAAGCATGAGGTTCGTCCGATCATTCGCTCGCACTGCGATGGTAGCTGCCTTGGCATTGCTCAGCGTAGCGGGCCAGGCCCAGGAGGGTCTGTCCAAGACCGCGATTGTGCTGGGCCAGTCGCTGCCGCTGACCGGCCCGGGGTCGTCACTGGCCTTGCCGTTTCACCAGGGCGCGAAGATGTACTTCGACCGGGTGAACGCGGCCGGTGGCATCAACGGCCGCAAGATCGACCTGGTCACGCTCGATGACCGCGGCAATGCCCAGCTCACGGCCGAGAACACCAAAAAGCTGCTCGAGCAAGGCGTGTTCTCCCTGTTCGGTTACTACGGCTCGCCCCAGGTCACGGCCGCCTACCCGCAGATCAAGGATAGCGACGTCCTGCTGTTCGCGCCGATGGCCGCCGCCGACGAGTTTCGGGGAGCCATGTACGGCAATGTGTATTCCGTGCGCCCGGGTTACTCCGAAGAAACCGCGGCCATCGCGCGCCATGCCGAAACCCTGGGCGCCAAGCGCCTGGCCATCCTGCACGCCAGCGATGGCGAATCGCTCGCGGCGCTCGAATCCGCCACGCGCACCATGTCCGGCATGGGCGCCAACCTGGTTGCCACCGCGGCGGTGAGCGGCGGCAGCGTCGCCGCGAGTGTCGACAAGATCGTCGCAGCCAAACCCGAGTCGGTGTTGGTCATCAGCGACTCCAGCAGCGCGGCCGGCGCCATTCGCGGATTGCGCGCCAAGGGATTTCGCGGCCCGATCTACGGTTTTTCCAACACCGGCGAGAGCCTCCTGGCGGAGGAGCTAGGCAAGGCAGGCGCGGGCGTCGTGGTGGTGCGGGTGGTGCCCAAGAGCGATTCGTCCAAGGTGGCCGTGGTGCGCGAGCTGCTCGCCGACGCCCAGGCAGCGAAACTGGGCACACCGAACGTCTACATGCTGGAAGGCTACATCGCCGCACGCGTCTATTCGGAAGCGCTGCGCCGCGTACCCCGCGACCTCAACCGCGGCAAGCTCAGGAAAGCGCTGGACGGGCTGGACGACGTGAGCGTCGGCGGCTTTCGCGTCCATTTCGCGGACGACCGGGTCGCTTCCAAGATGGTCGAGCTGAGCCTGATCGACTCGCAGGGCAAGGTCCGAGAGTAATCCTCGACGCCTCCCGGCTCCGGAAGGCCGGCCGGGACTAGCCTATCTCCCGGATCCCGGCCAATGCGCGCATGAATGCCTCGCACCGCGCGAGTTGCTCCAGGCTGACGTATTCATCACTCTGGTGCGCCTGATTGATACTGCCCGGACCGCAGACCACAGTGGGAATGCCGGCATTCTTGAACAGCCCCGCCTCGGTCCCGAAAGCCACCGACGTCGTGCGCTGCTCACCCGACAGCCGTTGCGCCAGCCGCGTGACGCTGTCCGCGGCCGAACCCAGGAAGCTCGGAATCTCGCAAATCGCCTCGAAGCGAAAGCCCGCTTCCGGCGCAACGGCCTGCATGGCCGGCTCGAGCGATCGGGCATGGGCGACCAGCTCCCGCTGCATCGCCCGCGCATCGGCCGTCGGCAGGTCGCGGAATTCGTAGCGGAACTCGGCATCGCGCGGTACCACGTTGTCGGCGATGCCGCCGTGGAACTGGCCGACGCTGGCGGTGGAAAAGGGCACGTCGAAACCCTCGTAACGCGGCTCGCTGTCCCGAAAGCCCTGGGCCATCTCACGCAGCTTGGCCACGACGGCCGCCGCCATCTCGATCGCGTTGACCGATTGCGGCGTGAGCGAGGAATGGGCCTCCTTGCCGCGCACACAGCACTTGTAGCGATACACGCCCTTGTGCGCGATGGCCGGCACCATGCCGGTGGGCTCCCCAACGATGCAGGCGACCGGCGCGACCCCGGCCTCGCGCATGTCGGCGATCAGCTCCCGCACGCCAAAACAGCCGACCTCTTCGTCGTAGGTGAAAGCCAGGTGAATCGCGAACGGCGCCTTGCTGTCCAGGAAATCGCCGGCATGCGCCAGGGCGATCGCGATGAAGCTCTTCATGTCGGCCGATCCGCGGCCGTACAGCCGGCCGCCCTGCACGGCCGCACTCAGCGGATCGGCCGACCAGTCCTGCCCGTCCCAGGGAACGGTGTCGGTGTGACCCGAAAGTATGATGCCGGCCGATTTGCCCGCGCCCAGCGTGGCGAACAGGTTGGCCTTGGTCTTGTCCGCGTTGTAGGTCAGGCGGCTGGCCACCCCGAGGCGCTTCAGCTCGTCGCGGATGAAATGGATCAGAGCCAGATTGGAGCGAGCGCTCACCGTGTCCATGCGCACCAGGGCCTGCGCCAGCTCGAGCGCGCGCCGTGAGACGGTCGTTGTGGGATCCATCCCTGCGATTCTCGCGGATATTCCCCCTTTGGCGCAGCCGCCTGCAGAGCCAGCGGTCACCGGCTAGACTGGCAGGTTACGAAGTGAATTGATCGTAGCCATGAACATCCTCGACTCGGTGATGGCCCAGGCCGGCGCCATTGCCACCATCCGGCGCGACATCCATGCGCATCCGGAGCTGTGTTTCGAAGAGGTCCGCACAGCCGACGTGGTGGCGCAAAAGCTCACCGAATGGGGTATCCCGATCCACCGCGGACTGGGTACGACCGGCGTCGTCGGCATCGTGAGAAACGGTAGCAGCTCCCGCGCCGTCGGCCTGCGCGCCGACATGGACGCGCTGCCGATGCAGGAATTCAATACCTTCAGCCACGCCAGCAAACACCAGGGCAAGATGCACGCCTGCGGTCACGATGGGCACGTGGCCATGCTGCTGGCGGCCGCCCAGCATTTCGCCAGGAACCGCAATTTCGACGGAACCGTGTACCTGATATTCCAGCCGGCAGAGGAAGGCGGCGGAGGGGCGCGTGAAATGATCAAGGACGGCCTGTTCGACCAGTTCCCCATGGAAGCGGTGTTCGGCATGCACAACTGGCCGGGCAGCCCGGTCGGAAAGTTCGCTGTGAGCGCCGGGCCGGTCATGGCCTCGAGCAACGAGTTCAGGATCACGATCCGGGGCAAGGGCAGCCATGCGGCCCTGCCGCACAACGGCATCGACCCGGTGCCCATCGCCTGCTCGATGGTGCAGGCCTTCCAGACCATCGTCAGCCGCAACATGAAGCCGATCGACGCAGGCGTCGTTTCAGTGACGATGATCCACGCCGGCGAAGCCACCAACGTCGTGCCCGACAGCTGCGAGCTGCAGGGTACCGTGCGCACGTTCACGCTGGAGGTGCTGGACCTGATCGAAAAGCGCATGAAGCAGATCGCCGAGCACGTATGCGCCGCGCACGAGGCCGTTTGCGAATTTGCATTCGTGCGCAACTACCCGCCCACCGTCAACTCCGCGGCCGAGGCCGGGTTCGCGCGGGAAGTCATGGCGTCCATCGTGGGCGAAGATAACGTCGAGGCGCAGGAACCCACCATGGGCGCCGAGGACTTCGCTTACATGCTGCAGGCGAGGCCGGGTGCTTATTGCTTCATTGCCAACGGCGACGGCAGCCACCGCGAGATGGGTCATGGGGCGGGACCTTGCATGCTGCACAACCCCAGCTACGACTTCAACGACGAGCTGATTCCCCTGGGCGCGACCTATTGGGTGCGGCTTGCCGAGGCGTGGCTGGCCAAGGGGCCGGCATGAGCGCTGCGGCCGACGCCTTTTCCGGTTCCTACGCGCAGGCGCGGGAGCGCTTCCTGGAGGCGGCGCAAAGCGCCGGCCTGAAAGTCGAATCGACGCTGCATCCGTTGCAGGGAATAGACGGCGAAGCGCTGGCGATGGATGTGGCGCGCGAGGGCCCCCCGGATGCCGTCAGCGTGCTGATCGTCAGCAGCGCCTGCCACGGCGTGGAAGGTTTTTGCGGCAGCGGCGTGCAGGTGTCGGCCCTGCGGGACGCCGCCTGGCGCGACTACGCCCGCCAGCGCGGCGTTGCGGTACTCTACATTCACGCGCTCAACCCGTACGGCTTTTCGCACATCCGCCGCACCACTCACGAGAACGTGGACCTGAACCGGAACTTCCACGATTTTTCCAGGCCGCTGCCGGTGAACGAGGCCTACCACGAGATTCACGCGTTGTTGCTGCCCGAGGAATGGCCGCCGTCGCCAGCCAACGTGGCCGCGATCGGGCGATACATTGCCACGCGCGGCGAAGCCGCCTTCCAGGCAGCCATCACGCGCGGCCAGCATGAGTTTCCGGACGGCCTGTTCTTCGGCGGCACGGCGCCGACCTGGAGCAATCTGGCTTTGCGCGAGGTACTGCGCGCCCACGGACGGCGCGCGGGACGTATCGCGTGGATCGACTTCCACACGGGCCTGGGCCCCAGCGGCCTGGGCGAGCGCATTTACGCCGGCCGCGACGACGAAGCCGCCGTCGTCCGGGCCCGCGCCTGGTGGGGTGGCCAGGGCGCGACGCCGGTCACCTCGATCTACGACGGGTCCTCTTCATCGGCCTTTCTCACCGGCCTGATGTGGAGCTCGATCTACGAGGAATGTCCGCGGGCCGAATACACAGGCATCGCCATGGAGTATGGAACGCTGCCGATGATTGAGGCGATGCAAGCGCTGCGCGCCGAGCACTGGCTGCATCAGCACCCGCAAGCACCGCCCGCGCTGGCGGCACAGATCAAACGGCAGATGAGGCAAGCGTTCTACGTCGAGACGGCCCAGTGGAAGCACCAGGTGCTGCGGCAGGCGCGCGAAGCGTTACTGCAGGCCGTCGACGGCCTGGGCGGGTGATTATTCCGGGTCGCCAAACCGCCGGTGGGCGATCTCCAGCAGTCCGCCGAAAATCAGGCTTTCCACCAGTTCGAACGCCACCGATATGTGGGGCGCCATCTTCCAGCCGGCCCCGCCCGTCATGAAGCAAGCCGGTTCGGCCCCGCAGTGGCGGCGCACGTGCTGCACCATCCGCTCGATCGCGCCGGCAATGGCGTAGGTGCCCCCGCTGGTCAGTGCATCGCTGGTGTTGGTCGGAAATTCACGCACGTCGCCCGTGGGCACGTGCAGGCCGGCCGTCCCGGACTCCAGGGCGCGCAGCATGATGCCGTGGCCGGGCAGGATGAACCCCCCAAGGAACCTGCCGTGCACATCCACTGCCTCCACCGTGACTGCCGTGCCGACCATCACAACCACCAGCGGCCGGAGCGCGCCACGGGCCAGCATCCGGTGCCGGGCACCGATCATCGCCACCCAGCGATCCGCCCCGAGCCGCGCCGGGTGGTCATAGCCGTTGACCAGGCCCGACTCGGCGGCGCTCGGAACCACCCAATGCGCCGGGACGTCCCACAACTCCTCCATCTGCTCTTCGACCCGCCGCTTCACGGCGTCCGCGGCTACGGCACAACCCAGCATGCGCTTGGGCGGCGCGAGCGCCGACCAGGCGCCATCGGCCAGCTTGTCGATGTTCTCCAGGAACTCCGCGCCGTGCGCGCGCAAGGCCGCACCGGGCCGCGGAGCTTCGTACAGCGCCCACTTCAGGCGGGTGTTGCCGACGTCGACCGCGAGAAAGGGCATGGTCAGCTTGCTCCGAGCCGTTGCCGCAACGCTGGCTGCGCTCCGATCATCGGCGCGGCCGGCCCGTCACGGCGGTTCACGGCCTGCATGCCGCCTCCAGCTGCTCGCCGAGCGCCGCAAGGCTTTCCGTGAGAGATTGCTCCTGCACCTGCAGCTGGCCGCAATCGGCGATTGCCTGCTTCACGCCAAGCTGGAGCTCGCGATGGGCTTCCATGGAGTCTTCCACGCTCAGCGCGGGCGAACCGCCGTCCGCCGCGGCTGTGGCCAGCGCGGACAAGCGCTGTTGCCAGGCCTTGACACCGGATGCGAGCGTGTGCTGCAGCAATTGCAGCAGCGCGGCGCGCCGCGCCGCGGCGCCCTTTGCATGCTCGTGCGCCTGCTGGGCCGCCGAAATCACCGCGCGCAGCACCTTGAGCCGCGCCACCAGGATCTCGCAGCGCGCCTCGTCCTCCTGGAGCTGAGCCTCGTTTGCGGGTTCGGCCGGTGCGGCCTGCCGCACCTTGAGCTGGCTGCGCATGTCCTGCAGCCAGCGCGCGCCCTGGTCGATGATCTTGTCGATCGCGTGGTATTCGACGTCGAACTCCAGCAGCGAGAGATCGGCAGCCGTGGTCTGCGCCTGTTCCTTCTGCCCAAAAGCCTGGCTCGGTGCAGCCAGGCCGCGGGCCACCTGGTCGATCCGATTGAACTGGGCCGCGAATTCGGCGCCCGCGCTGCGGCTCTTGCCCGTCGTGCGCGCCCACCAGCCCCGGTCTTGCAGCAGGCCAAAATCGAGCTGGGGCAAGGCCTCGGCCAGCCGCGCCAGCTCGCCCCGCAAGGGCGACAGGTCCCGCAGCTGGGCCTGCGCCTGGAGCTCCTTGAGCAGTTCGCCGAGGCGGCGCACGTGCACATGCCCGGCATCGGCGGCCATCTGGCTCAGCCAAGCCGCCGGGGACACCGCGCTCCTGGGCTTGATTTGCGCCAGCTTGGACGGCGTCATGAGAGAGGCGGTGCGGTCGGGATCGGCCATGGGCAGCGGTAGGGTGGTGAACCGGCAATATAAGCTTTTTCGCGCGCCGCCCGCTCAGATGGCGCCCAGCCAGCAGGCGCGCTGGATGGCCGCCAGCTTGTTATCGACCTTGAGCTTGCCCATGGCGTTGGCCAGGTGGTAGTTCACCGTGCGCTCGCTGCAGTGCAGGCGCAAGGAACTTTCGCGCGCCGTGAGGCCCTGAAATGCCAGGACCAGGCATTCGCGCTCACGTGGGCTCAGGGTGGAACGGGCATTGGCGACGCAGCGCTTGACCAGGGGCCAGATGTTCAAGGCGGACCATACGAGCGACGCGGCCTCGGAGCGGTCCGTGAATTCGCGGGGACTGAACATGAAGCACTCGAAGGCGCGGCCGGCGGGCAGCGAGAACTCCACCCGCACCACGGTCTGGAAGCCGTGGGCGAGCCACAGCAGCCGCCACCGGCTCGAGCTGAGATGGTCGGACTTGGCGATGTATTGCCATGCCACGAGCGGCGCATCGGAGTCGCGCCAGGGCGCGCCGAAGTCGCGGCTTTCCGCCAGCGCCTTGGCGGCGTCGGCCACGAGCGGCGGGTGCACGGCCACCACCTGCCGGTCCTCGCTGGTGCCGAATGGGTCGGGACCCAGCACGGCGACGGCCTCCACCGAAAATTCGCGCAGTGCGCCGACCCAGTCGCTCAGGAGGCCGTCCAGGCTCACACTGTCAAAGTTAACAGGTACCCCCATGGGCTTGTCTTTTCGTGTCTGAACGGGCTGAGACAATATCATCATCCACTGCCGCTCATGCAGCCGAGGGGCGCTCTTCACGTGAGGAAACTGCTTGTCGTCGATACGTGCGCTGTACAGCAGTGCGGCGGAACTGCTGAAGTCCTGGGCCTCCAACGAGGTGGTGCGGCCCCTGTTGGAGCCGATCCTCCACCCGTCGAGATGGCGCATTCGCGCGCTCGGATTGAGTACGGCGTTCGGTCACCCGCTCTTCTACTGGATCTGGGCCAAACTGTTGCCGCAGCCTTACGAAAACCTGTGGCTGCGCCTGATGATGAGCGCGCTGGGCGTGAGCCTGCTGGTCTTTCCCAGCATCACGGCCAGCCCACCCAGCAAATTCGCGGCGGCGATCTTCACGGCCATTTTCTGGATCACGCTGCCCTGGTTCTTCTCCTGGATGTACTTCTGCAACAACGGAAATACAGTCTGGCTGGCGAGCCTGGCGGCCATGTTCCTGATCTACTATCACCTGACCGACTGGCGCATCGCAACGCTGGGCACGACCACCGGCGTGCTGGCCGCGTGGCTCCTGTTCCAGGCAGCGGGGCCGGAGACGCCCGGGCTGTCCGGCGAACAGATCGCAACCAACGGCGTCGTGATTGCCTTCGCCTGGTTCATGGGCGTGGTCCTGGGAATCTCGTCGTCCAACCTGCGGCGCGAACAACTGAACTACACCCTGGGCACGATGGGCATCATGGCCCACGAGCTGCGCACGCCGCTGGCCACCATGTCGCTGATCGGCGATGCCGTGCGCGGAGAAGCGTCGCGCTGCGAACCGGAGCCGCGGCAGACTCTCGAGAAGCTTGCCGGCCGGCTGCATGCACTGGTTCGCAACATGAACCACCAGATCGACACCCAGATCGCCAATGCGCGGCTGATGCGGCTGCCCACCCACAAGGAAACGGTCAACGCCGCCGACCTGGTGCGCGAGGCCGTCAACACCTATCCCTATCGCAGTTCGCGCGAGCGCGAGAGCGTGCAGCTTCAGGTCCATGGCAATTTCCTGTTCGAGGGATCGCACGCGCTGTTCCTGCAGGTGGTCGACAACCTGCTGAAGAACGCCTTGCGCTCGCTGGCGGCCGCCACCGCGGCGAGCCAGCCCGGGGACCTCACTATCGAAGTCGGCACGGCGGGCAATCGCGGCCGTATCGTGGTCACAGACCGGGGCGTGGGGATGGAAGCCGATTTGCAGGCGCGCATTTTCGAGCCTTTCTTTTCGACCGATCGCGGCTCCGGGCACGGCCTGGGCCTGGCCTTCTGCCAGCGGGTGATCCACGGCGCGAGAGGCTCGATCCGAGTCCGGTCGGAGTTGACGCACGGCGCCGCATTCATCGTCGAACTACCCATCCTCGGCTGACAAAATGAACAACAAGTCTTCGCCCCAACCAGGACCCATCCCATGAGCTTTCCCCTGTTTCACCGGCCGGGCACCGTGGTCTTCCTGGACGACGACCCCGACTACCTCGAGATGCTCGCGCTGGTGCTGCCGCGCCACTGGTACGTCAAGCTGTTCCTGCGCCCGGCCGAATGCATCAATTACCTGCAGCAGGAGCCGCCGTTCTGGGAGGCCGACGCCTGGAACCAGCAGCAGTTGATCGACCGCTGGCGCGAGGGCAAGCGGCTGATTCCGCAGATCCTGGGCTACTGGTCGAAGTACACGGAGCGCTATGCGCTGACGCGCGTTTGTGTGGTGGATTACTCGATGCCCGGCATGGACGGCCTGCAGACGCTGGGCGAACTGGTGGATTGGCCGGGCTCGCGCATCCTGCTCACCGGCCAGGCCGACGAGCAGGTCGCGGTGCGTGCTTTCAACCGCGGCCTGATCGACCAGTTCATCGCCAAGCAGACGCCCGACATTTCGCGCCGCCTGATCGACGCGGTGGAGCACCTGCTCGCCACGCCCAATGCCCGTCATGCGCAAACCTGGCGGGTGACGCTCGGGCCGGAGCAGAACGCGCTGCTGCGCATGCCCTCGGTCGGGCGCGATCTGGCGGGATTCGCGGCCAAGCGATGGATCGAGCATGTCGTGATCGGGGAGCCGTTCGGCGTCCTCGGGATGGACGCCACCGGCCATGTCAGCTGGCTGCAGCTCGAAACCACCGAGGGGCTCAACGCCCTGGCCGAACTGGCCGAGCTCGAAGGCGTGCCGCCGTCGGGCCTGGACGAAATACGCAAGGGCCTCAAACTCGCCGACCTCGAGTTGCGCCAGAGCATCGGCCGCAGCGGCCCGCCGGCGCTGTCCGCGGCCTTTTCGGTGGGCCAGGATGGGGCGATGCTGGCCGCGCTGTTCACGGTGGACTCGCCGCTGTGTCCCGACCCCGGCAACAGCTACGCCAACTGGCTGGCAAGGCAGAACAAGCGCCATGTTCAGGACTAGGGCCGGTCCCGGCCGGGCCTAGGCTGATCGGCTTGCCTGGCGCTTTGCGATGGGCCACTCCCACGGCTTGACCCGGGGCGCGATGTCCCTGGCCACTTGCGCCACATGCGCCATTTCGGCGTCGGTCAGCGCCGCGTTGAGCGTCAGGCGCACCATGGCGCGGTTGCGGCTGGTCGCAGGCGCGCAGAACACGGCGCCGAACACACCCCGGATTTCAAGCGCGTCGCGCAACGCCAGGGTGGCGTTTTCGGGGCCGGCTTCCAGCGAGATGATCTGCTCGGTGCCCTGGTGGATCGGATAACCCGCT
The DNA here is from genome assembly GCA_035559095.1 of Ramlibacter sp. Lineage (GTDB taxonomy): Bacteria > Pseudomonadota > Gammaproteobacteria > Burkholderiales > Burkholderiaceae_C > Ramlibacter. The sequence goes on along the minus strand of DATMBW010000270.1, from coordinate 10,297 downwards.
CCCTCGAATGCGGCACGCACCCGGCGGGTATTGGCGTGCAGCCGAAGGCGCGCCTCGTCGGCGCGCTGGATGATGTCGAGCGTGGCGGCCAGACCGGCGACTTCGTGGGGCAGCAGGCACGAGCTGAAGATGCTCGGGTAGCTGTGGCACATCAGGTACGGGCGCAGTTCCGCGGGCATGGTGAAGAACCCGGCACGGCCCGCGAAGGCCTTTGCGAGGCTGGCGGTGATGAAGTGCACCTTGTCGGTCAGGCCCAGCATTGCGCAGAGCCCGGTCCCTCCGGGGCCATGGGTGCCCAGCGAATGCGATTCGTCCACCAGGATCATGCACTCATGCTGCTGCGCCACCTCGACCAGTTCGGTCAGGCGCGCAACGGCCCCGGTCGTGCTATAGACCGAGTCCACCACGACCAGGCCCGGCCCATGCCGCGCCGCCATTTTCGAAAGATGCGCCGGATCGTTGTGGCGAAAACCGTGCGACGGCGCACCGGCGGCGCGCGCGCCTTCCCACAGCGACATATGGGCGAGACTGTCAAGATAGACAGGGGTCTGCGGATCGGCGATCACCTGCAGCAAGCCGAGGTTGGCCGTGTAACCCGACTGGCACAGCAGTCCGTCTTCCTTGCCGAGCCATGAAGCCAAGGCATGCTGCAACTGCGAAGCGGGGTTGCCATCGAGCTGGAACACCCCCGATTGAATGACGAACTCGTGCCCGCGGCGCAGCGCGTCGAGCTGGGCTTGCACCACTTGCGGATGTCCGGTGACGGCAAGGTAGTCGTTGCCGTCCAGGCGTACGGCGTCGGGCCCCGGCGGCACGCCGTGCGTGACGAATTTGCCGCCCCATTCCTGTTCCCAGCGCGACTGGAACTCGCTGGCGATCCGCTGCCGCAGCTTGGCGGACAGACCCGGCTGCGTGCGGGCTGACGGGGCAATGCGCTCGATGACTTCCATGCAGAACTCCTCCAAGAGTTCTCCATTTGAAGGGGCAGTTCAGTCGTAGTCGCTACTACCCCCTGTCAAGTCTGACAGGGTTCGTTACTATTGGTTACTTATCTGTCGGCGCCCGGCGAATTGTCAAGCAAGCTTGCCGTGGCAATGTTTGTACTTTTTACCGCTTCCGCAAGGGCAAGGATCGTTGCGGCCGACCCGAGGCATGGCGGCGGCCGACGCGATCGCGGCGGAGGCTATCCGCTGCGCCGTCCGTTCGTCGAGCTTGGTTTCGACCTCGCCCGTTTCCGTGGGCGCGCTGTAGGTCACGTTGGAAATCCGCTCGGCGCGGTCCTCCAGGTCCTCGGCGGCCTGTTCCAGCTGCTCGCCGGACTGCACCTTCACCGTCATCAAGATCTTGGTGACCTCGTTCTTGACCGAGTCGAGCAGTTGCCCGAACAGCTCGAACGCCTCACGCTTGTATTCCTGTTTGGGCTGCTTTTGCGCATAGCCGCGCAGGTGGATGCCCTGGCGCAGGTAATCGAGCGCCGACAGGTGCTCGCGCCAATGGGAGTCGATGCTCTGCAGCAACACGATCCTTTCGAACTGCGTGAAGTTGTCGGCGCCCACCTGCTGTACCTTGGCATCGAACGCGTCGTTGGCGGCCTTGAGCACCTTCTCCAGCAGGTCTTCATCCGTGATGCTGCTGGCGGCCTGCACTTCCTGCTGCAAGTCCAGCCCGATGCCCCATTCGTCCGTCAAGGTTTTTTCGAGGCCGGGAACGTCCCATTGCTCTTCGACCGACTCCGGCGGAACGTACTGGTGTACCAGGTCGGTGAAGCAGCCTTCGCGCAGCGACGCGATCTGCGCCGACAGAACCGCGGCGTCGAGAATGTCGTTGCGCTGCTGGTAGATCACCTTGCGCTGGTCGTTGGCGACGTCGTCGTATTCGAGCAGCTGCTTGCGGATGTCGAAATTGCGGGCCTCGACCTTGCGCTGCGCGCTTTCGATGCTGCGGCTGACGATGCCGGCTTCGATGGCCTCGCCGTCGGGCATCTTCAGCCGATCCATGATGGCCTTGACGCGCTCGCCGGCGAAGATGCGCATCAGCGGATCGTCCAGGCTCAGGTAGAAGCGCGACGAACCGGGGTCTCCCTGGCGGCCCGAGCGGCCGCGCAGCTGGTTGTCGATGCGGCGCGATTCGTGGCGCTCGGTGGCGATGATGCGCAAGCCGCCTTGCGCCACCACGAATTCGTGGTCCTGCTGCCACTGGGTGCGCAGGTCGGCGCTCGTTCGCTGCTTGGCCGCCTCGTCGAGCGACTCGTCCGCTTCCACCGCATCGACGGCCTTTTCCACGTTGCCGCCCAGCACGATGTCGGTGCCGCGGCCGGCCATGTTGGTGGCGATGGTGATCATCTTCGAGCGTCCGGCCTGCGCCACGATCTCGGCTTCGCGCGCGTGCTGCTTGGCGTTGAGCACCTGGTGCGGCAGGCCTTCCTTGTTCAGGAGGTCGTCGATGACCTCGGAGTTCTCGATCGAGGTCGTGCCCACCAGAACCGGTTGGCCGCGCCCGTAGCAATCGCGGATGTCCTGGATCGCCGCCTCGTATTTCTCCCGCGTGGTCTTGTACACACGATCGAGCTGGTCCTCGCGGCGGCTGGGTTTGTTCGGCGGGATCACCATGGTTTCCAGGCCGTAGATTTCCTGGAACTCGTAGGCCTCGGTATCCGCCGTGCCCGTCATGCCGGCGAGCTTGCCGTACAGGCGGAAAAAGTTCTGGAAGGTGATCGAGGCGAGCGTCTGGTTCTCGGCCTGGATCTTCACGCCTTCCTTGGACTCCACCGCCTGGTGCAGCCCGTCGCTCCAGCGGCGCCCGGCCATCAGCCGGCCGGTGAACTCATCGACGATGATGACCTCGCCCTCCTGCACCACGTAGTGCTGGTCGCGGTGGTACAGGTGGTTGGCCCGCAGCGCCGCGTACAGGTGGTGCATGAGCGTGATGTTGGCCGGATCGTAGAGCGTGGCGCCCTCGGGAATCAGGCCGAGGTTGAACAGGATGCGCTCGGCGTTCTCGTGGCCCTGCTCCGTCAGGAACACCTGGTGCGTCTTTTCGTCGACCGTGAAGTCGCCGGGCTTGATGATGCCTTCGCCGGTGCGCGGGTCCGCTTCGCCTTCCTGGCGCGCGAGCAGCGGCACGACCCGGTTCATCGCGATGTACAGGTCAGTGTGGTCCTCGGCCTGGCCGCTGATGATCAGCGGCGTGCGGGCCTCGTCGATCAGGATCGAGTCGACCTCGTCGACGATCGCGTAGTTCAGCCCGCGCTGGACGCGGTCCGCCACCTCGTACACCATGTTGTCGCGCAGGTAGTCGAAGCCGTATTCGTTGTTGGTGCCGTAGGTGATGTCGGCGCGGTACGCCGCCTGCTTTTCCTCACGGGCCATGTTGGGCAGGTTGGTGCCAACGGTCAGGCCCAGGAAGCTGTACAGCTTGCCCATCCACTGCGCGTCGCGGTTGGCAAGGTAGTCGTTGACCGTCACCACGTGAACGCCCTTGCCGGTAAGGGCGTTGAGGTAGACCGGCAGCGTCGCCGTGAGCGTCTTGCCTTCGCCGGTGCCCATTTCGGCGATCTTGTTGTTGTGCAACGCGATGCCACCGAGCAGCTGCACGTCGAAGTGGCGCATTTTCATGACGCGCTTGGAGCCCTCGCGCACCACGGCAAACGCCTCGACCAGGAGGTCGTCCACCGTCTCGCCCTTGGCAAGCCGGTCCTTGAACACCTGGGTCTTCTCGCGGAGTTCATCGCCGCTGAGCTTTTCGAACTGCGGCTCCAGCGCGTTGATCCGGTCGACCGACTTTCGGTATTGCTTGAGCAGGCGGTCGTTGCGCGATCCGAATATTTGGGTGAGGAGATTCTTGGCCATGAATGCGTTGCTACCCTTCCAGGCCCGCGTGGGCCAGCAGGGCAGCGCAATCCTTGTGTTGTCAGGATGAAATGGGGCCGCCGCCGGCCAAAGCAATAGCCGCCGGCAGCGGCGAAGCTGGTGATTTTACCTGTGGCCGGAGCGTGGCATCGCCCGTCGCGCGCCGCGCGCGTCCGCCACTGCCGCCATCTGCGGCAGATCGCGCCCAGCCGCCAGGAACTTGCGTGGATCCTGGGGCACTCCCTGGACCAGCACTTCGAAGTGCAGGTGCGGCCCGGTGGAGCGGCCGGTGGTGCCGACCGCACCGATTTTCTGGCCGCGCTTGACCAGATCGCCTTTTTTCACCCAGAGCCTGGACGCATGGGCATAACGGGTGATCAGGTCGTTGCCATGATCGATTTCGACCATGTTGCCGTAGGCCGGATGAACTTCCTGCGCCACGACGACGCCGCCCGCGGCAGCCAGGATCGCGGTGCCCGTTTCCGCCTGGAAGTCCAGGCCGGTATGCAGGGCGGAACGGCCGGTGAACGGGTCGATGCGCCAGCCGAACGCGGAGCCGAGCTGGCCGGCCAGCACGGGCTGCTGCGTCGGCACCATCATCTTCCTGATCTTCTGGTCGAAAAGGCGCGACTCCATGACTGTCAGGAGGTCGGTGCGCTGCGCGCTCAGTTCATCCAGGTCGGCCAGCGTGGCCTGCAGTTCTTCCATGGACAGGGGACGCCCCGACACCAGCGCCCCGCCGCGTCCCGGGACGGCCCTGATCTCGCCCGGGTTCACCCCGGCCAGGCCGGAAACGCGCTCGCCCAACGCTTCGAGCTGGACCATCTTGGCCTGCATTTCCCCAAGCTTGCGGGCCATGGCATCGAGGTTCTCGCGCATGAAGCGGTCGCGCTGCTCGAATTCATCTTTCACCACCAGTTTGACCAGCGTGCCGACCACCGGCCAGCCCTCGCGCGCGCCCTTGAGAAACACCCAGTGGTAGAGCCCGGCGGCCAGCATCATCAGGGCCAGCGACAAGGCGACGAACACCAGCACCAGCTTGGTACCGCTCAGATGCACGGCGCGGCTTTTCGCCAGCCACGCATCCGTGATAATGAAATGCACCGTCTAACCCCTCATGACCACGCCTGCCACGAACCGCCGCCTGCATCCCGTCACATTGCAACAGGCTGCCGAGGACTCGCCCACGCTGGCGAGGCTCGCGCAGCTCGCACGTGATTCCGGCGAACGGCTCGAAGCGGTTGAATTGCTGATCCCCGCTCCGTTGCGGTCCACTGTCAGGGCCGGCCCCATAGAGGGGCCCACTTGGTGCCTGCTGGTGGACAGCAACGCCGCGGCCGCGAAATTGAGGCAGGTAGTCCCTGCTCTGCTCAACCGTCTGCGCGACCGGGGCTGGCAGATTACCTCAATTCGGCTGAAGGTTCAAACCTTTCAGCGGAAGTAAGCATTTGCCGTCGCTTTAGGCCGCAGCCCGGCTTCGCTGCCGTGTTGGTGCCGATTGTCGGATTCGAACTGACGACCTACCGCTTACAAGGCGGTTGCTCTACCCCTGAGCTAAATCGGCGGATTTGGACGATTCTAGACGCGCCCTTGCGCGCGGGCGCGTTCACTTCACGCGCTTGAGCGCGGGCCTGGGGCCGCTGGGCGGGCGAGGTGGCTCGCCATCGGGTCCATCGGGCGCCGATGGCTCCGGCGTGATCAGTTGCACCACCTTCGGATCCTCGTCGCCGGGCGAGCCGGCGGCCGGCACGCTGGACAAAGGCGACGGCCTGCCCGCATCTTCGCTACCGGGCGTCGTGACGGCCACCGGGAAGGCCATGCCCTGGCCGTTCTCGCGTGCGTAGATCGCGATCACCCGGTTGACCGGAACCATGATCTCGCGCGCCGAACCCGCGAAACGGGCCTTGAACTCGATGAATTCATTGCCCAGCTTGAGCGAGCTGGTGGCGTCGAAGCTGATGTTCAGCACGATCTCGCCGTTCTTCACGTACTCGCGCGGCACCTGCACCGTGTCGTCGACCAGCACGGCGACGTAGGGAGTAAGGCCGTTGTCGGTGCACCAGTCGTACAGGGCGCGGATCAGGTAGGGGCGGGTTGACGTCGATTCGAGCGCGTTCATCTTCGGGCAGCGAGCGGAGCCTTTACTTGCGCATGACCTTTTCCGACGGTGTCAGCGCCTCGATATAGGCCGGGCGCGAGAAGATGCGCTCGGCGTATTTGAGTAGCGGCGCCGCGTTCTTGGACAGCTCGATGCCATAGTAGTCCAGGCGCCACAGCAGCGGCGCGATCGCGACATCGAGCATCGAGAAATTGTCACCCAGCATGTACTTGTTCTTGAGGAACACCGGCGCCAATTGTGTCAGGCGGTCACGGATGTGGGCGCGGGCCTTTTCCAGGGCCTTCTCGTTGCTCTTGGCGGCGCGCGACTCCAGCGTGCTGACGTGCACGAACAACTCCTTCTCGAAGTTCAGCAGGAACAGCCGCACCCGCGCGCGGTCGACCGGGTCGCCGGGCATGAGCTGGGGATGAGGGAAACGCTCGTCGATGTATTCATTGATGATGTTCGACTCGTACAGGATCAGGTCGCGCTCGACCAGGATCGGCACCTGCCCGTAGGGGTTCATCACGTTGATGTCTTCCGGCTTGTTGTACAGGTCGACATCGCGGATTTCGAAGTCCATGCCCTTCTCGAAAAGCACGAAACGGCAGCGGTGGGAAAAGGGGCAGGTGGTTCCCGAATACAGCACCATCATGATGGAAAACTCCTAATCAAAGTGAAAACACGGTCCGCCACAAGCGGCGACCGTGCCCAAGGACGCGTCTCCGGCGCAGCCGGGCCGCTTGATGGTCCGCTTCCGGGCCGCCTTTCGTCCTTAGTGAACCTCTTTCCAGTACGCGGCGTTCAGGCGCCACGTGACGGCGGTCAGGAGCCCCAGGAACAACAGCACCCAGACACCCACCCGCATCCGCGAATTCTGGGCCGGCTCGGCCATCCACTGCAGATAGCCGACAAGGTCGCCAACCGCCTGCTCGTATTGCAACGGCGTCATGACGCCGGGGCTTACCTGCTTCCACCCCTGGAATACCTTGACCTGGCGGCCATGCTCCTCGCGCGTGACGAACACCGGTTCGCGATCGCCCTGCAATTGCCACAGCACATTGGGCATGCCGACGTCGGGAAACGTCAGGTTGTTCCAGCCGGTCACCTTGCTCGGGTCGCGATAGTAGGTTCGCAGGTAGGTGTACAGATAGTCGGCGCCGCTGCCGCCGTGGCCGGAACGCGAACGCGCGACCAGGGTCAGGTCGGGCGGATTCCCACCGAACCATTCCTTGGCTTGCCGGGGGTCCATCGTGGCCGTCATGGTGTCACCGACCTTCTCGGTCGTGAACAGCAAATTGTCCTTGATCTGCTGTTCGGTCAGGCCAATGTCGCGCAGCCGGTTGTAGCGCATGAAAGCAGCCGAATGGCAGCCCAGGCAATAGTTGACGAACAGCTTGGCGCCGTTTTGCAGCGAAGGCAGGTCGCCCAGTCTGTTCGGCGCCTTGTCCCAGGCGATGCCTTCGCCGCCCGTGGCCTGCGCGCCCGTGGCGATGCCCAGCGCCGCGATCAGGATGAGGATGAGTTTTTTCATTCTTGCGGTTCCGCTCAGTGCGCAGCGAAGGTGATGCGATCGGGCACGGGCTTGAATTCGCCCAGTCGGCTCCACCACGGCATCAGCAGGAAGAAGCCGAAATAGAACAGGGTGCCCAACTGGGCCATGCGCTCGAACAGCGGCGACGGCGGCTCGGTGCCCAGATAACCCAGCACGAGGAAAACCACGACGAAGAGGCCCAGGACGGCCTTGTGCCAGCCCGGCCGGTAGCGGATGGACTTGACCGGGCTCTTGTCCAGCCAGGGCAGGAAAAACAGGATGACGACGGAGCCGCCCATCACGACCACGCCCCAGAACTTCGCGTCGATGCCTTGCATCATGCTGCTTCCGGTGAAGCCGAACGCATTGAACATCCACAGGAACGCAAGCGCCACGGCACCCAACAGGCCCTTGGTCACTACCGAAGCCGAAGTCTTGAGAAAGACGTAACCCACGGTAAGCACGAGGATCGCCGACAGCGCGTACATCATCTCCGTCGTGATGGCGCGCAGCATCGAGTAGTAGGGGGTGAAATACCACACCGGCGCGATATGCAAGGGCGTCTTCAGCGGATCGGCCGGGATGAAGTTGTTGTATTCGAGGAAATACCCGCCGACTTCCGGCGCGAAGAAGATGATCGCGGAGAACACCATCAGAAACACGGACACCCCGAAGATGTCGTGGATGGTGTAGTAGGGATGGAACGGGATGCCGTCCAGCGGCCGGCCTTTTTCGTCCAGCGGCGCATTCGGACCCTTGATTTCGACGCCGTCGGGGTTGTTCGAACCCACGTCATGCAGGGCCAGGATGTGCGCGACCACCAGTCCGAGCAGCACCAGCGGCACGGCGATGACGTGGAAGGCGAAGAAGCGGTTGAGCGTGGCGTCGCCCACGACGTAGTCGCCGCGAATCCATTCCGACAGGTCCGGGCCGATGAAGGGAATCGCCGAGAACAGGTTGATGATCACCTGTGCGCCCCAATAGGACATCTGGCCCCACGGCAGCAGGTAGCCCATGAAGGCCTCGGCCATGAGCGCCAGAAAAATGGCGCAGCCGAAGATCCACACCAGCTCGCGGGGCTTCCTGTAGCTGCCGTAGATCAGGCCCCGGTACATGTGCAGGTACACCATGACGAAGAACGCCGAGGCGCCGGTGGAGTGCATGTAGCGGATCAACCAGCCCCAGGGCACGTCGCGCATGATGTACTCGACCGAACCGAACGCCGCGGCCGCGTCGGGCTTGTAGTGCATCGTCAGGAAGATTCCGGTGACGATCTGGATAACCAGCACCACCATGGCCAGCGAACCGAAGAAATACCAGACGTTGAAGTTCTTGGGCGCGTAGTACTCGGACATGTGGTCCCGGTACATGGACCCCATCGAAGGGAAACGGTTGTCAAACCAGTTGGCGAGCTTTGCGCCCGCGGTGGCGTTAGGAGAGATTTCCTTGAATTCAGCCATGATTCTTCTTGATCAGTTGGAGACAGGGCGGAAATGCGAGCACTCGGGGCCTGTCCCGCAAAAATCTCATCCTTTTTTGTCTTCGCCGATCAGCAGACGGCTGTCGGACAGGTACATGTGCGGCGGCACTTCCAGGTTGTCAGGCGCCGGCTTGTTCTTGAACACGCGGCCCGCGAAGTCGAACGTGGAACCATGGCAGGGGCACAGGAAGCCGCCCTGCCAGTCGTCCGGCAGCGACGGCTGGGGGCCGGTCTGGAACTTGTCGGAAGGCGAGCAGCCCAGGTGCGTGCAGATGCCAACACCAACCCAGATATCGGGTTTGATCGATCGGTGTTCGTTCCTGGCGTACTCGGGCGTGGGGTAGGCCTTGCGCTCGGACTTCGGATCGGCCACTTCGCCGTCGGCTTTCTTCAGCGTCTGGAGCTGCTCCGGCGTGCGCTTGAGGATCCACACCGGCTTGCCGCGCCATTCGACCGTCATTTTCTCGCCGGGCTTGAGTGCGGAAATGTCGACTTCCACCGGCGCGCCCGCCGCCCGCGCTTTTTCGGAGGGTTGGAAGCTGCTGACGAAGGGAACGGCGGTGAACGCCCCGCCCACCACGCCGGCACAACTGGAGGCTATCAGCCAAGTGCGCTTGCTCGCGTCCACTGGGGTCTCAGTCATTGGGTCCTCAAGGATCTCGCTTAATTAGGGTGAACCCACGATTGTAGCTGACCAGGTCCGGCGCTTTCAATGCCCGCGTGGTTGCGAAGCAATGGCTCATACTCGCTGCGGTCAACACTGGAGGCCAACCATGGGAATGCTGCGGGAATTCAAGGAATTCGCGATCAAGGGCAGTGTGGTGGATCTCGCCGTCGGCGTCATCATCGGCGCCGCCTTCGGCAAAATCGTCGACTCGATCGTCTCGGACTTGATCATGCCGCTGGTGGGCGCACTGATCGGCAAGCTGGATTTCTCCAACCTCTTCCTGGTGCTGGGTCAGGCGCCACCGGGTACGGCGATGACGCTGGACGCGCTGAAGAAAGCCGGCATCCCGGTGCTGGCCTACGGCAACTTCGTGACCATCGCGGTCAATTTCCTGCTGCTGGCCTTCATCATTTTCCTGATGGTCAAGCAGATCAACCGTCTGCGGCGCGAGTCGCCGCCGCCGGCAACCCCGTCCGCGCCGCCCGAAGACGTCGTGCTGCTGCGGGAGATCCGGGACAGCCTGCGCCGCGGCTGAGGCGCGCGTTCTAGGGCCTGTTCGCACTATTTTTGCCAGTGCGAGTGGGGTGAGAACCGCGCCAATCAAGGCGCGGGACGACGGCAAGGCTGGCCGCCTTGCCTAGGAGCGCAACGCGGAGTGGCGCGGTTATCA
>DATMBW010000269.1:0-14146 GCA_035559095.1 Ramlibacter sp. | reverse complement strand
CGCATGCTGGTGCATGGGCTGACCGCGTCCGCCGCCCTGGTCCGTTGAGGCGCCACGGTCCCGCTACGATGCGGGGATGCTCGCGCGCCACACCCAGCCCATCGCCGCCATCGCCACCGCCCCCGGCCGCGGGGCGGTGGGCATCGTGCGGGTGTCGGGATCATCGCTCGCAGCGCTGATCGATGCCGTGTGCGGCCGCGCGCTCCGGCCGCGCGAGGCCACCTACCTGCCCTTTCTGGGCGCCGACGGCAGCACGATCGACCAAGGCCTTGCGATCCATTTCCCGGCGCCGCATTCGTACACCGGCGAGGACGTGCTGGAGCTGCAGGCCCACGGCGGGCCGGTGGTGCTGCAGCTGCTGCTGGCGCGCTGCCTGGAAGCCGGCGCCGAAATCGAACCGGCCAGCGGCAAGCCGCGCCTGGAAGGCCTGCGGGTGGCCGAGCCGGGCGAGTTCACGCAACGCGCGTTCCTCAACGACAAGATCGACCTGGCCCAGGCCGAGGCGATCGCCGACCTGATCGACGCCAGCACCGAGGCTGCGGCGCGCAGCGCCAGCCGGTCGCTGTCGGGCGAGTTCTCGCGCGAGATCCATGCGTTGCGCGATGCGCTCGTGCACCTGCGCATGCTGGTGGAAGCCACCCTGGATTTCCCGGACGAGGAGATCGACTTTCTGCGGCAAGCCGACGCGCAGGGCCAACTCGAGGGGCTGCGCCGGACGCTGGAACGCGTGCTGCAGCGCGCGCGCCAGGGCGCGCTGCTGCGCGAAGGCATCAAGGTCGTGATCGCCGGCCAGCCCAACGCGGGCAAGAGTTCGCTGCTCAATGCCCTGGCGGGGGCCGAGCTCGCCATCGTCACGGCCGTGCCCGGCACCACCCGCGACGTGGTCAGCGGGGCGATCCAGATCGAGGGCGTGCCGCTGCATGTGATCGACACGGCCGGCCTGCGCGACAGCCAGGACCATGTCGAGAAGATCGGCATCGAGCGGGCCTGGGGACAGATCGAAAACGCCGACGCGGTGCTGTTCCTGCACGATCTCACGCGCGTGCAGGACGGCGACTATGCGGCCGGCGATCGGGCGATCGCGCGCGGCCTGGCCGACAAGCTGCCCGCCGCCGTGCCGGTGATCCAGGTGTGGAACAAGCTCGATGCGGCGCCGGCGGCCGGTGTGCCGGCCGGCCCGTCCGGCGCCAGCGTGCGGCTGTCGGCCAAGACCGGAGCCGGCCTGGACGCGTTGCGCCGCGAGCTGCTGCGGGTCGCGGGCTGGCAGGCGGCGCCCGAAGGTGTGTTCATCGCGCGTGAACGCCATGTGCTGGCGCTGCGACGGGTCGAGGCCCATCTGCGCGAGGCGGCCGGGCACCTGGCCGCGCAGGCCCAGGCGCTGGACCTGCTGGCCGAGGAACTGCGGCTGGCGCAAAACGCGCTGAACGAAATCACCGGCGAATTCGGCTCGGACGATCTGCTGGGCGTGATCTTCTCGAGCTTCTGCATAGGAAAATAACAACAACGGCGGCGGCAACGCCGCGCGGCGGGCCTGTAAGTTTGAGCTAGATCACACGAGAACCCCTACCGCCGGGTAAGCCCTGAGCGTCGCCGGGCCGCCTTGATGTATTTTGGTATTCCTTTACCCCTTTCCCGTTAACTACATTTCGGAGACTTGCCATGAAACTTCTCAAACCCATCGCGCTGGCTGCGGCCCTGCTGGCCAGCAACCTGGCGCTGGCCGACGTCAATGTCGGCGTGACCCTGTCGGCCACGGGGCCGGCGGCTTCGCTGGGCATTCCCGAGAAGAACACGATCGCGCTGATGCCCAAGACCATCGCCGGCCAGAAGATCAACTACATCGTGCTGGACGACGCCTCGGACACGACGGCGGCCGTGACCAACACCCGCAAACTGATCACTGAAAACAAGGTCGACGTCGTCCTCGGTTCGACCACCACGCCCAACTCGCTGGCCATGATCGATGTGATTTCCGAAGCGAAGGTGCCGATGATCTCGATGGCGGCGTCGGCCCGCATCGTCGAACCGGTCGACGAAAAGAAGGCCTGGGTCTTCAAGACGCCGCAAAACGACAGCATGATGTCCCAGGCCATCGTCGACCACATGGTCGCCAACGGCGTGAAGAACGCCGCGTTCATCGGGTTTTCCGATGCTTACGGCGAGGGCTATTACCAGGAATTCAGCAAGGCGGCTGCCGCCAAGAACCTGCAGATCGTCGCCAATGAACGCTATGCGCGGACCGACACCTCTGTGACCGGCCAGGTGCTCAAGCTCATGGCCGCCAAGCCCGATGTGGTGCTGATCGTCGGCTCCGGCACGCCCGCAGCCCTGCCGCAGAAAACCCTGAAGGAGCGCGGTTACGCAGGCAAGATCTACCAGTCCCACGGCGTCGCCAACAATGACTTCCTGCGGGTGGGCGGCAAGGACGCCGAAGGCACGATCCTGCCCGCCGGCCCGGTGCTGGTGGCCGAGCAATTGCCCGACAGCAACCCGGTGAAGAAATCCGCGCTGTCCTATATCGCCGCGTACGAAGCCGCGCACGGCAAGGGCTCGGTCTCCACCTTCGGCGCCCACGCCTGGGACACCGGCCTGCTGTTGGCTGCCGCCATTCCGGACGCGCTCAAGAAAGCCCAGCCGGGCACCGCGGAATTCCGCGCAGCGCTGCGCGACTCGATCGAGAATATCAAGGGCATGCCCGGCGCGCATGGCATTTTCACGATGTCCAAGACCGACCACCTGGGACTGGACAAGAATGCACGCGTCATGGTCCGGGTCGAGAACGGCACCTGGAAATACGCGCCCTGAAACGGCGATACTTCGAAGGCGGCGCGAGTGCCGCTTGAGCTGAAAGCGCAAGGGGCGCCCGCACAGGGCGCCCCGCTTCCAATCCGAGGCCTGTTGATGGCCCGCAACTGGTATTAATGATGGATTCTCAGATCGCCCTGCTGCTGTTGCAGGACGGCATTGTCAATGGCGCCGTGTACGGCCTGATGGGGCTCGCACTGGTGCTGGTATTTTCCGTTACCCGAGTCATCTTCATCCCGCAAGGCGAACTGGTCGCCTTCGCCGCGCTGTCCATGGCCGCGCTGCACAGCGGCGGCGTGCCGCGCACCCTGTGGTTGTTGCTGGGACTGGCCGTGGTCACCCTGCTGGTCGAAGCCTGGCGGCACCGCCGCGGCGCCGCCGTGGACTGGCCTTCCACCCTGGTGTGGACGGTGCTGTTCCCCGCGCTGGCGGGCGGCCTGGTCCTGCTGCGGCCCAGTTCGCTTGCGCTGCAGGCGTTCACCACGCTGGTGGTGGTCGCTCCGCTCGGGCCGCTGCTTTACCGGCTGGCGTACCGGCCGCTGGCCGACGCGACGGTGCTGATGCTGCTGATCGTGTCGGTCGCGCTGCACGGCGTGATGGTGGGACTGGGGTTGCTGTTTTTCGGGGCCGAGGGTTCGCGCACGCCGGCCTTTTCCGACCTGCGCCTGGACCTGGGCGGACTGCAGATCACCGGCCAGTCGCTGGTGGTGGTGGGCGTGACGGTGGCCCTGGTGTTCGCCATGTTCCGCTTCTTCGGCCGCTCGATGGTCGGCAAGGCGTTGCGCGCGACGGCGATCAACCGCGTAGGCGCACGCCTGATGGGCATCCCGACCGAATTGTCGGGTGACCTGAGCTTTGCGCTGGCCGGCCTGATCGGTGCCGTGTCGGGCCTGCTGATCGGCCCGCTCACCACGGTGTATTACGACACCGGCTTCCTGATCGGCCTGAAGGGCTTCGTCGCCGCCATCGTCGGCGGCATGGCCAGCTACCCGCTGGCGATGGGGGGCGCCTTGCTGGTGGGCCAGCTCGAATCGTTCTCCTCTTTCTGGGCCAGCGCCTTCAAGGAAGTGCTGGTCTTCACCCTGATCATCCCTGTGTTGTGGTGGCGCTCGCTCCAGAGCCATCACGTGGAAGAAGACGAAGAATGACTGCGCGCGGACTCACCCTTCTATCCGTGCTGGCGCTGGCGCTCGTGTGGCCCTGGCTGCCCGAATTCACCATCACGCTCCTGTGCTACATCGGCCTGTATTCGATGGTCGCGGCCGGCCTGGTGATGCTCACCGGCGTGGGCGGCATGACCTCTTTCGGCCAGGCCGCATTCGTCGGCGTGGGCGCCTATGCCACGGCCTGGATCTGCACCTCGCCGGCCCTGGCCGCCGCCTTCGGCGGGCCGCTGAACCCGGCCTGGTCGCCCTGGCTCGGCTTGCTGCTGGGCCTGTTGCTGGCGGCGGGCGTGGCCTGGGCCCTGGGCGCCATCACGCTCAAGCTGTCCGGGCACTACCTGCCGCTGTGCACCATCGCCTGGGGCCTGAGCATCTACTTCCTGTTCGGCAATCTCGAAGTGCTGGGCGGCCAGACCGGCACCACCGGCCTGCCGCCGCTGGTGGTCGGGCCGCTGTCGCTGGCCGCGCCGCGGGCGCTGGGACCGGTGATCTGGGGCACGCTGCTGCTGGCGCTGTGGGCCCTGCACAACCTGCTCGATTCGCGTGAAGGCCGCGCCATCCGCGCGCTCAAGGGCGGCCGCCTCATGGCCGAATCCATGGGCGTGGACACGGCGGCCTACCGGGTCAAGGTGTTCGTGCTGGCCGCCCTGCTGGCCGCGTTGTCGGGCTGGTTCTACGCCCACCTGCAGCGGTTCGTGAACCCGACGCCGTTCAACATCAACATCGGCATCGAATTCCTGTTCATGGCCGTCGTGGGCGGCGCCGGCCACCTGTGGGGCGCCGTGCTCGGGGCGGCGCTGGTTACGCTGCTGAAGTCGCGCCTGCAGGACATCCTGCCGCAACTGCTGGGCAGCAGCGGCAACTTCGAAGTGATCGTGTTCGGCCTGCTGATGCTGGTGGTGCTGCACCGCTTCGCCGACGGGATGTGGCCGACCCTGGCGCGGCTTTCGCACCGCGTGCTGCGCCCCGATGCCCCGCGCGCGCGCCAGGCTGCCGCACCGCTGCCGGAGCCACAGCGGCGGCCGGCGGGCCAGCTGCTGCTGCAGGCGAGCGGCGCGACCAAGCGCTTCGGCGGCCTGACCGCGGTCAACGGGGTCAACCTGGACGTCAAGGCGGGCGAGGTGCATGCGCTGATCGGCCCCAACGGCGCGGGCAAGACGACGTTCTTCAACATGATCTCGGGCGTCATCGACCCCACCGAGGGCGAAGTGCGCCTGATGGACAAGACGATGACGGGCCTGCCTTCGCGCGCCTATGCGGCGCTGGGCCTGGGCCGCACCTTCCAGCATGTCCGCCTGCTGGGCCAGCGCAGCGTGCTCGAAAACGTCGCGCTCGGCGCGCACCGGCGCGGCCGGCGCGGCTGGCTGGCGTCCATGCTGCGGCTGGACCGCGCCGAGGAAGCCGCGCTGCTGGCGCACGCGCGGTTGCAGATCGAGCGCTGCCAGCTCGGCACCCATTCGCACGCCCTGGCGGGCTCGCTCTCGCTGGGCCAGCAGCGGGCCATTGAAATCGCGCGCGCCCTGGCCGGGCAGCCGGCGCTGCTGCTGCTCGACGAGCCCGCGGCCGGCCTGCGCCATCTTGAGAAGCAGGCGCTGGCCCAGCTGCTGGCGCAGCTGCGCAAGGAAGGGCTTGGCATTCTGGTGGTGGAACACGACATGGAGTTTGTGATGAATCTTGCGGACCGCGTGACGGTGATGGAGTTCGGCGCCGTCATCGCCCACGGCACGCCGGCGCAGGTGCAGGCCGATCCGCGCGTGCTGGACGCCTACCTGGGTGGCGGCGACGAGCCGCTGGAGGCAGCAGCATGAACGGTCCGAATCTGAATCCCGATGTTCCGGAGGTCGCAGCATGAGCGCGACCTTGCTGCAATTGCGCGACTTTTGCGTTTCCTACGGCGCGGTGCAGGCCGTGCACGGCGTCGAGCTCAATGTGCGCGAAGGCGAAATCGTCACCGTGATCGGGCCCAACGGCGCGGGCAAGTCAACGTTGCTTTGCGCCGTGATGGGCTTGCTGGCGTCCAGCGGGACGCTGGCGCTGGACGGACAGGTCATCGCCAAACCCACCGTGGAGGCCATGGTCGCGCGCGGCGTGGCGCTGGTGCCCGAGCGGCGCGAGCTGTTCGGCGAAATGTCGGTCGAGGACAACCTGCTGCTGGGCGGCTTCTGGCGCTGGCGCAAGGGCCAGCGCGACCAGGCGCAACGCATGCAGGAAGTGTTCGCCCTGTTCCCGCGGCTCGAGGAGCGGCGGGCGCAGGAGTCCTCGACCTTGTCGGGCGGCGAGCGGCAGATGCTGGCGATCGGCCGCGCCCTGATGGCCAAGCCGCGCCTGCTGATGCTCGACGAGCCGTCCCTGGGCCTGGCGCCGCTGATCGTGCGCGAAGTGCTGGAGATGGTGGCTTCGCTGCGCCAGCTCGGCGTGTCGGTGCTGCTGGTCGAACAGAATGCCCGCGCCGCGCTGCAAGTGGCCGACCGTGCCTACGTGCTGGAAATGGGCGCGGTGGCCCTCAGCGGAACGGCGCAGGCGCTGTTGCACGATCGCCGCATCATCGATACCTACCTTGGCATCGGCAAGAAAGCCGAACCGCTGATTGCCGTGGCCTAAAGGCGCCGGGGACGGCCACTGGTCCTGTTACACCGCTTGAGCTCGGGTATCAGGTGTAAGTGGCCGTTAGGGCCGCTTGTATGTGGCTCTGCCGCTCGCTACTGTCGGGCTCATGAATGCGCCGCTACGCACCCCCGTCCGCTACGACGTCCAAGGCCTCGTGCAGGCGATCATCCACAACCATTCCAGCGACAGCTTCTCGCCGGCGCTCACGCCCACCCAATGGGAGCTGCTGGGCACTTACATGCAGCCATTCGCGTTGATGCGGGGCCAGGTGCTGATCGAGCAGAACGCGCAGGACCGCACGGTGTACCTGATCGAATCGGGCGGGCTGAGCGTGCATTACGAGGACGACAAGGGGCGGGTGCGCCTGGCCATCGTGGGGCCCGGCTCGGCCGTGGGCGAAGGCGCGTTTTTCACGCGGCTGCCGCGCAACGCGACGGTGCAGGCCGCCAGCCCGAGCAAGATCTGGTGCCTGACACCGATCCGGTTTACCGAACTGAGCAATCGCCAGCCCAACATGGCCCTGGAAATTGCGATGGCGCTGGGGGCCCTGGTGTCGCGCCGTCTGGCCAACAAGCCCAAACGCATCGCTGTCACCTGAAGGCGGTTCCCCTGGCACGGCAAAGCGGCTACGCTACTATTTCACGAAGTCAAGCTCGGCGTGGCAAGAAAGGGGCCAACGAAGCGCTAAAAAGTTCACGAATTTGCCAAGGCCAGATTTACACTAGATGGGACTGCCTGGAACGAAAGTGTGCGTTCCGATGGCGCACCATCTCCTAAAGAAAAGCAGGAAGCCCGCCATGTCCTTGTTCAGCTGGTTGTTCCCGGCCAGGAAGCCACCCAAGCCCCAGGCCGAGAGTTCGGGCCTGTCCCGAATGGAAGCGACGCGGCCGGTCGGCAAGCGCCAGGGCATCAATGAACCAGAGGGTGCCAATGGCCAGCCGGCCAATCGCAAGACCGAGCGCATGGCACGGCGCGAGCTGCTATATACCGTCGTGCGCGAGGCGATGATGCGCGCCGGCGTGCTGTCGGCGAGCTACAAGTTCAAGGTGCTGTCGCTCGATGCGCGTGGCCGTCAGTTCCTCGTGATGGTGGACCTCGCGCGCGACCACGGCGGCGAAACGGCTCGCCTGGCCGAGATCGAGGCCGCGATCGCGCAAGCGGCCAAGTCCCGCTACGACATCGTCGTGACCGCCGTGTACTGGCGCACCAACGAGCATGTGGCCAT
This sequence comes from Ramlibacter sp., assembly GCA_035559095.1. Classification (GTDB taxonomy): domain Bacteria; phylum Pseudomonadota; class Gammaproteobacteria; order Burkholderiales; family Burkholderiaceae_C; genus Ramlibacter. Next base: position 6,346 of record DATMBW010000269.1, on the reverse strand, counting down.
CGGAGACCCAGGCGCCCGGGCGCAGCGGGGAACCGACTCGCAACCGGTACCGCTGGATGCGCTGCCGGATTCGGGTCCGGCGCCGCTGGGGGCCCAGCCCGAAGTGCCCGCGCCCGCCGCCCGGCGCCGTACTTCCTCGCCCTACGAGCAGATCCAGGCCGACGAGGTGGAGGCGTTCAAGCGCGCGCTTGCCGCGGGCGTGGCCAATCCCGCTGCCGCAGCCGCCGCCGCCGTCGGCGTTTCGCATGGGGCCAGCGCGAAGGCGTTCGACGGTTCGGGCATGCATGGGCCGCAGAGCTACACCTTGCTCACCGGCTTCGAGGACACCGAAATGCCGGATCCGGACCAGCGCAGGCCCACGCTCAGCGGCACCCAATACGGCGACCTGCACTGACGCCCTCCCCGGGATCCGCGCCGCTGGGGGGCCGCTGCGGGGGCTTCTCCGGGGCTGCTGATGAGACCTTTTACACTGCGAGGCAGGGAAGGCCGTCGAGGAGGCAAGAATGAATGTGGAACAGCTGGTGCAGGCGATCGGCGCGCTGGACGCCACGGACGCGTTGCAGTGCAAGCTGACGCTCGAGGAATGGAAGTCGCTGGCGCCCTACCTCTCGATGCGCTTCCTCAAGCCGGGGGACCCGCTCATGCACGAAGGCGGCTCGGAGCGCGAACTGTTCTTCCTGGCCGACGGCGAGCTGCAGGTCACCATCCTGGGCACCACGATCGCGACGCTGCGGCCCGGCAGCGTGGTCGGCGAAGGCACCTTCTTCTCGGGCGCGCCGCGCAGCGCCACCGTCACGCCGTCGCAGCCCGGCGTCGCCTGGGCGCTGAACTGGGACAAGTTCGACGCCATGACGCGCAAGCATCCGCGGCTGGCGGTGGACCTGGTCAAGGGCCTGGCGGCGGTGCTGGCCGTGCGCATGCGCGAGGCGCTGCTGGTGGGCCAGTTCACCTGAAGGCCGGGGGCCCGCGGCGCCCCGTCAGCCGCGCAGCAGTTTGTCCTCGGCGACCGCCAGCGGCTCGGGCCGGCCCGACAACACCAGCGTGTCGCCGTCCTCCAGCGGCGGGTCCGTGTCCGGATCCACGGCCTTGCCGCTGCTGCGGCGCAGGCTGACCACGCGCACGCCGAGCGCATGCAGCGCCAGCTGGCTGAGGGCGTGCCCCAGCGAGCCGGCTCCGAACGGCAGCGTCACGGTGGACAGGCGCTCGTTTTCGCGCTCGTTGACCGTATCGTCGTCGGCGCCATGGAAGTAGCCGCGCAGCAGGCTGTAGCGCGCATCGCGCTGATCCTGCACGATGCGGATCACGCGGCGCATCGGCACGCCGATCAGGGCCAGCGCATGGCTGGCCAGCATCAGCGAGCCCTCCAGCAGCTCGGGCACCACCTCGGTCGCGCCGGCGGCCTGCAGTTCTTCGAGGTCGCGGTCGTCCTGCGTGCGCACGATCACCGGCACCTGGGGCGCGTGGCCGCGCGCGTGCGCCAGGACTTTCATGGCGCCGCCCACGTCCAGGTAGGTCACCACGACGGCGCTGGCCCGCGCCAGGCCCGCCGCCACCAATGCCTGCAGCCGCGACGCGTCGCCGAACACCACGGAATCGCCTGCGGCATTGGCCTGCCGGACGCGGTCGGGGTCCAGGTCCAGCGCGACGTAGGGAATTCCTTCGCGCTCGAGCATGCGCGCGAGGTTCTGGCCGCAGCGCCCATAGCCGCAGATGACCACGTGCCGGTTCGCATTGATCGAGCGGCGCGCGATGTTGGTCATCTGCAGCGACTGCTGCATCCATTCGCTGGCCACCAGCTTCATCACGATGGTGTTGGCATACATGATGATGAAGGGCGTCGCCAGCATCGACAGCACCATGCTGACCAGGATGGGGTTGAGCAGGACCGGCGGCACCAACTCGTTCTGGTTGGCCAGCGTCAGCAGCACGAAGCCGAATTCGCCGGCCTGCGCCAGGTACAGCCCGGTGCGCAGCGACACGCCCCCGGTGGCCCCGAAGGCGCGCGCCAGCGCCGTCACCAGCGCCAGCTTGAACAGCACCGGCAGCGTCGTCAGCACGAGCACGAGCTCCCAGTGCTGGGCCAACATCCGCCAGTCGAGCAACATCCCGATGCTGATGAAGAACAGCCCCAGCAGCACGTCATGGAAGGGCCGGATGTCGGTTTCGACCTGGTGCTTGAATTCCGTCTCGGAAATCAGCATGCCGGCGATGAACGCCCCCAGCGCCAGCGACAGGCCCGCCAGTTGCGTGAGCCAGGCCAGGCCCAAGGTGACCAGCAGCAGGTTCAGCACGAACAGCTCTTCGCTCTTGCGCCGCGCGACGATCGTCAGCCACCAGCGCATCATGCGCTGCCCGCCCACCAGCAGCAGCACAATCAGCACGGCGGCCTTGACCGCCGCCAGCGCCAGCGCCCTGAACAGCAGCTCGGGCGGGCTGCTCAGGGCGGGGATCAGCACCAGCAGCGGCACCACGGCCAGGTCCTGGAACAGCAGCACGCCCACCACGCGCTTGCCGTGCTCGCTTTCCAGCTCCAGCCGCTCGGCCAGGAGTTTCACCACAATGGCGGTGCTGCTCATGGCCACCGCGCCGGACAGCGCCAGCGCCGTCTGCCAGTTCATGAGCCACAGCCTGGGGGCCAGCGCGGCCAGCGCCAGCGAGCCCAGGGTCGCCAGCGCGATCGTGAGCATGACCTGGAACAGGCCCAGGCCGAACACATGGGAGCGCATGGCGCGCAGCTTGTGCAGGTTGAACTCGAGCCCGATGACGAACATCAGGAACACCACGCCGAATTCGCCCAGGTGGCGCACGGTTGCCGATTCCTCGCCCAGCGCGAGCGCGTTCGGGCCGATCGCCACGCCCACCACCAGATAGCCCAGCATCGGCGGCAGTTTGAGCGAGCGGCACGCCACGACGCCGAGCACCGCGGCGAGCAGGTACAACAGCGTGAGTTCGAGCGAGGTCATCCTGGCATGCTACCAAGAGAATTTGTCACGTCTCTATAGAATCCGGCCATGGCTCTCCGGCAAGACCAAGACAACGCCCATCGACGGGCCCAGGATGGCGCGTTCGATCCGGCGCAGGCGCTGCGCCTGGCGCAGGAGACGTTCGACATCGAAGCGGCCGCGGTGCTGGGCCTGAAGGCGCGCACCAACCAGGCTTTCGCGCGCGCGGTCGACCTGCTGCTGGGCGTGCGCGGGCGTGTGGTCGTGATGGGCATGGGCAAGAGCGGCCATATCGGGCGCAAGATCGCCGCGACCCTGGCTTCCACCGGCACCCCGGCGATGTTCGTCCATCCCGCGGAAGCCAGCCACGGCGACCTGGGCATGATCAAGCCGGTGGACCTGGTGCTGGCGATTTCCAACGGCGGGGAAAGCGAGGAAATCACCGTGATCCTGCCGGTGCTCAAGCGTCTGGGCGTGCCGCTGGTCGCGATGACGGGCGGGCTGGATTCGACCTTGGCCAGCCACGCCGACATCGTGCTGGACTGCGGCGTCGAAAAGGAAGCGTGCCCGCTCAACCTCGCGCCCACGGCCAGCACCACGGCCCAGCTCGCGCTGGGCGACGCGCTGGCCGTGGCCTTGCTCGATGCGCGCGGCTTCAAGACCGAGGACTTCGCGCGTTCCCACCCCGGCGGCGCGCTGGGGCGCAAGCTGCTGACCCACCTGAGCGACGTGATGCGCACCGGCGAGGCGGTGCCGCGCGTGGGGCCGGACACGTCCTTCAGCGACCTGATGCGCGAGATGAGCGCAAAGGGGCTCGGCGCCTCGGCCGTGGTCGACGGCGACGGCCGGGTACTGGGGATCTTCACCGACGGCGACCTGCGCCGCCTGGTCGAAAAAGGCCAGGACCTGCGCCACCTGAAGGCTCACGAAGTCATGCATCCCGGGCCCCGCACGATCCGCAGCGACGCGCTGGCGGTGGAGGCGGCCGAACTCATGGAGCAGCACCGCATCACCAGCGTGCTGGTGATCGGCGCCGACGACCGGCTGTGCGGCGCCGTCAACAGCAATGACCTGATGCGCGCCAAAGTCATATGACCTGCAGGCTTGTCATTGCCTCGCTGCCCCGGCCATGAAGCCGGCGCTCGACTTCCCGCCCGAACTGCTGCTCGCCGCGCAGGGCGTGTGCGTCGCCTTCTTCGACGTGGACGGCGTGCTGACCGACGGCGGCCTGTACCTGTCCGACCAGGGCGAAGCCCTCAAACGCTTCCACATCCTCGACGGGCTGGGCCTGAAGCTGCTGCAAAAGGGCGGCATCACGCCGGCCGTCATCACCGGCCGCGATTCGACCCCCTTGCGCGAACGTGTGCAGGCGCTGGGCATCACGCACGTGCACTACGGCACCGAGGACAAGCGGCACGCCGCCGAGAAGATCCTTCAGGAGCTCGGCCTGCAGTGGAACCAGGCCGCCGCCATCGGGGACGACTGGCCAGACCTGCCGGTGCTGCGTCGCTGCGCGCTGGCATGCGCGCCGGCCAATGCCCACGCCGAGGTGAAGGCCGTCGCCCACTACATCACCCATGCCGCGGGCGGCCACGGCGCGGCCCGCGAGTTCTGCGACTTGCTGCTGGTGGCCGCCGGCCGGTACGCCGGGCTGCTGGAAGGCTACGCGTGAGCGCGGGCGCGGGAACGCCGTGAGCGTGGCGGCAGCGCGGCCGCCGCTGGCCAGCGCGTGGGCGCTGGCCAGCGGTGCCTGGGACCGCATTTCGGTGTACCTGCCCATCATCCTGATGGGATTCATGGCCCTGGGCACGTACTGGCTCGCGCGCAACACGCCCACGGCGGGCCCGGCCCAGGCCCAGCGGCCCCCCACCCACGACGCCGACTATTTCATGCGGCGCTTTTCGGTGAAAACCTTCGATCCGGCGGGCCGCCTGAAAAGCGAGGTTCACGGCAGCGAGGCGCGCCACTACCCGGACACCGACACGCTGGAGATCGACCAGCCCCGCATCCGCTCGTTCAACGCGCGCGGCGAGCTGACGGTGGCCACGGCACGCCGGGCGCTCAGCAATGCGGACGGCAGCGAGGTCCAGCTTTTTGGCGATGCGGTGGTGACGCGCGAGGCGTCCAATGGCCGGGACGGGCAGAGCCGGCCGCGGCTGGAATTTCGCGGCGAGTTCCTGCACGCGTTCATGCACACCGAACGCGTGAAATCGCACAAGCCGGTGGAGCTGACGCGCGGCGATACCCGTTTCACCGCCGACAGCCTGGATTTCGACAACCTGACCCAGGTGCTGGAACTGCGCGGCCGGGTGCACGGCACGCTGATGCCGCGGCCGGCGCAATAACCGCGACGAGGATCGCCGCATGGACAAGCTGGTCTTCATCACGGGCGCTTCCAGCGGAATCGGCCAGGCCCTGGCCTGGCGATACCACCGGGCCGGCTGGCGCCTCGCGCTGGTGGCTCGGCGCACGGCCGAGATCGAGCACTGGGCGCGTACCAACGGCCTGGCCGCGGACCGCTATGCGGTGTACGGGGCGGACGTGGCGGATACCGACAGCATCGTGGCCGCGGGGCGCGCCTGCATGGCGCGGCAGGGCGTGCCCGATGCGGTGATCGCCAACGCGGGCATCAGCATCGGCGTCGATTCGGCGCTGCGCGAGGACCTGGACGTGATCGCGCGGACCTTCGCCACCAACAACGTCGGCCTCGCCGCGACCTTCCATCCCTTCATCGCGGCCATGGCGCGACGCGGCTCAGGCGCACTGGTGGGCATCGCCAGCGTCGCCGGCATCCGCGGGCTGCCGGGCCACGGCGCGTACTGCGCCAGCAAGGCCGCCGTGATCAGCTATTGCGAGAGCCTGCGCGGGGAGCTGCGGTCCAGCGGCGTCAAGGTGGTGACGATCTGCCCCGGTTACGTGGCCACGCCGCTCACGCAGCGCAACCGCTATGCGATGCCGTTCCTCATGCAGCCGCAGGATTTTGCGCAGCGGGCTTTCACAGCCATTGAAGCGGGCGCCAGCTACCGCGTGATCCCGTGGCAGATGGGCGTCGTGGCCAAGCTGCTGCGGCTGCTGCCCAATGCGCTGTACGACAGGCTGCTGGCCGGGCGGCCGCGCAAGCAGCGGCAAGCCGCCAGCTAGGAGCCTGTCCCAGGGTACAGGCTGTGCAGGGCTAAATCGACTTGAGCGCCAGGGCCAAAAAACAAAGGCTCCGCAAGGAGCCTTCGTTTCGAGAGTCGCAGGGCTCAGTAACCGCCGCGGTTGCCGCCACCACCACCGCTGCTGCCGCCGCCACCACCGCGCGGGCCCGAACCATACGGGCTGCGGAATCCGCCGTCGGCGCCGCCGCCGCCGCGGCCACCATAGCCCCCGCCGCCGCCTTCACGACGGCCGCCGCCACCGCC
>DATMBW010000268.1:0-5209 GCA_035559095.1 Ramlibacter sp. | reverse complement strand
CCCGGCCGCGGCGTAACAGGCGCTCGGCTTCGCCGTTGACATAAGTGAAGCGCCAATTGCGATCCACGGTGAAGAACGCGTCGGTCAGGCTTTCCAGCGTCGCGGTGAGCCGATTCGCTGTCACCCGCGCATCCTCCGCGGCGTTCCGGGTTTCCGATATGTCCTGGCAGGCGCCCTGCAGGCGCCGCACTTTGCCTTGGGCGTCCCACTCGGCCTCGCCGATGACGCGGACCCAGATCCGACGGCCCTTGAAAGTGACAACCTGCGCTTCCACGTCGCAAGGCGTGCCGTCGCGCACGCAGGCCCGCAGCGTCGCGCGGATCGACTCGCGTTGCTCCGGGGCGAAAAAGGCAAGCCATTCCCGCACCGTGGGTGCGAAACCCACTTTGACGTCATGGATAGCGCAGACCTCCGGCGACCACTGCACCCGCCGCTCTCCCACCTCCCACGCCCAGGCGCCCAGGCGGCCGATCTGTGCCGCCATGCTCAGCATGGCCTGGGTGTCGCGCAGCTCCTGTTCGGCCAGCTTGGCCGGTGTGATGTCGCGCAGTGTTCCGCGGTAACCCGTGAAGCGGCCCGCGTCGTCGTACATCGGTTCGCCGCAGGCCGAAAGGTAGCGCGGCGGGGCGTTCTCGGCCACGCGCATGTATTGAAAATCGTCGAACGGCCGGCGCGCCTCCAGCAAGGCGCGATGCTCTTCCCAGGTGGTGTAGAGCGGCGTGAGGACGCCCAGCTCCCAGCGCCGCCGGCCCAGCGCCAGCTGCTGGTCGGGAGCCCAGGGCCCTGTCCCGCGGGTGCCGGTAAAGACCGTGAACCTGAACTGGTCGTCCTGCTCCCAATACCAGTCGGACGAGAGCATCGTGAGGCTGCGAAAACGCTCTTCGCTGCGGCGCAGGGCCTGCTCGGCCAGCTTGCGCTCGGTAATGTCCTGGACCTGGGTGACGAAATGCGCCGCCAGGCCATCGCTGCCGCGCGCAAGCATGCAGGTCACGTCCCCCCAGACGATATGGCCATCACTGTGAAGAAAACGTTTCTCCCGGTGGTAACTGTCCTGCCTTCCGTCGAGGCACCAGTTGCGCTGCAGGATGTCCTCGGCCAGATCGTCGGGGTGGGTCACGTGGTGCGCGGCAAGCGCCAGCAGCTCGGATTCGGTGTAACCGAGCATCCGGCAAAACGCCTTGTTCACCCGCAGCGCCTGCGAGTCCAGCGCGACCAGCGCCATTCCGATGGCGGCGTTGTCGAAGAAACGGGTGAAATCCTGTTCGCCTTCCGGCCGCTCCAGCTCGAATTCGGTGCGGTGCCGGGCGGCGGGTTTCCTGGCTGCGAACTGAGTGGGGAGCCGCCTCACGTTGGTTTCACCCGACCGGGAGCTCATGAAACCATCCCTTTGTTTCTACTGGTAACTCAAGTATCAAACAAAGGGTCCAGCCAACACTAGGGAATTTGCTTAAAGCAGCGCCAACGGCCCCACGGGCCCGCTGCGCGCGCGACAATTCTGCGCTTGTCGTTACAACAAGGCAGGGTTGATGTCAGCTAAGGCGCCTATCCGCGAGCAGCCATTCGCCTCGGCGTTCGATCATGCACCGGTCGCCATGGCCCTGCTGGCGCCTGATTGGCGCGTGCGGCACGCCAACCGCGCGTTGTGCGAAGCCCTCGGCTACACGCAGGGCGAATTGCTCGACCTGCCGCCCCACGCCCTGAGCCATCCGGACGACCGGCCGCGGGAAATCGCCGGACGCGAGCAATTGCTGGCGGGCACCGTGCCCAGCTTCGAGTGCGAGATGCGCTTCCTGCGCCGCGATGGCCAGCCCATGTGGGGGCTGCTCAGCTGCACCCTGCTGCGCGACGATGCGGGCCTGCCCTTGCATTGCATCGCGCAGGTGCAGGACATCACGGCGCGCAAGGCTGCGCAGCTGGCTTTGCGCGAGAGCGAAGAAAGCGTGCGCGGCCTGCGCGATCGCCTGCTGCGGCAAGCCGAACTGCTGGACCAGTCCCGGGATGCCATCGTCGTGCAGGACCTGAACGGCGCCATCCAGTATTGGAATTCGGGGGCGCAGCGCATGTTCGGCTTCCGGCGCGAGCAGGCCCTGGGCCGGACTTTCGCGGCGCTGATGGGACGCGGTGCAACGCTGCCGACAGCGGCGGCCGCGGAATTGATGGACAAAGGCGAGTGGACCGGCGAGCTGGACTGTATCGACGCCAACGGGCGCATGCTCATCGTGGAGCGGCGCTGCAGTATCCTGCGCGGCCCCGGCGGCGAGCCGGAGTCGGTGCTGGCCGTCGACAGCGACGTGAGCGAGCGCCGGCGCGCCGAGAAAGAGATCGTGCTGCTCAACAATTTGCTGGAGCAACGCATCCGCAAGCGAACGGCTGAGTTGGAGGAAAGCAACGAGGACCTGCGGGATTTCGCCTATTCCCTGGCACATGACCTGCGCGCGCCGCTGGGCTCCATCGACGGCTTCAGCGCCCAGCTGGAGTTGCGGCTGGCCGGGCAGCTCGATGAACGCTGCCGGCACTATCTGAAGCGGGTGCGCGCGGGGGTCAAGCGGATGTCGGACCTCACGGATGCGCTGCTGGCGCTCGCCGACCTGTCCAGCACGGCGCTGCTGCACCAGGGCGTGGACCTGTCGGCGGTGGCGCGCGGCATCGCGCAGCGGCTGCGCGAGCAGGAACCCGATCGTGACGCGAGCGTGGTGATCGAAGATACGCAAAGGGCCCAGGGCGACATCCGGCTGCTGACGGACGTCATGGAAAATCTGCTGGGCAACGCCTGGAAGTTCACTTCCAGGCAGCCGCGCGCCGAAATCGTGTTCAGGGGCCACGCGCAGCCCGACGGCTCCTACCTCTACCATGTCAAGGACAACGGCGCCGGGTTCGACCCCGCGTTTGCCTACAAGCTGTTCGGCCCGTTCCAGCGGCTGCATACGCCGTCGGAGTTCGAGGGCACGGGAATCGGCCTGGCTATCGTGCGCAAAATCGTCTCGCGCCACGGCGGCCGTGTGTGGGCCGAGTCGGCGCCGGGCGCCGGCGCGAGCTTCTATTTCACCCTCAATGAAAGCGAACCGCACCACGTAGCGCGGCCGAGCCTTGCCGTGGCGGCCGCGCCGCCATAGCGCCGCCAGCCAGGCGCAAGGCGTGCCTGCCTTGCCGTGTCGCGGACGGAAAGATAAGCTCATCGGTTCCCATTCCGGTGTGCCTTCCGAAACGAGGGGCGACATGAGAAAAACAAGCAAAACGGCTGGATTGTCCCGCCCCCCCATTGGGGCCGCCCTCGCCGTCGCCGGGCGCAAGCCCTGGCTGACGGCGCTGGCGGCGGCCGTGATCCTCGCGCTGCTCGTCTCGGTCTTCTGGGAGCGGCGCACCGTCCCGGTCCCGGAGGCGCCGGCGCGCTACCTGGACGATCGGGCCGGCATGGTGTCGCCGGAATTCGCCGCGGCCAAGAATCAGTATCTGGAATATCTGTCGCGCACCGCCCGCATCGCGCAGATCAACATCGTCATCCTGCCGCATGCGCCTTCCGCCGACATCGAGGATTTCAGCATCAGCGCCGCCTCGGCCTGGAAGATCGGCGCCGGCGGCGTCGACAACGGGCTGGCACTGTTCGTCTTTCGCGACGAGCGCAAGCTGCGCCTGGAGGTCGGCTATGGGCTTGAATCCGTCATCACCGACGCGGATGCAAGCCATTTGCTGACACAGGTGGTTGTGCCCGCGTTCGGCCGCGGCCAGTTCGAGGCGGGAATCGAGGATTTCCTGCATGTGCTCAACAAGACACTGGAGTCTTCCGAGGCCGCGAGCCGGCGCGCAGCCCAGTCGATCGAATTCATTCCGTCCGTCCTCAAGGTGCTGCGCATCGCCCCGACCGTCGGCCGCAAGGCCTGGCACGGGTTTGTCCTGGCCGATATCCAGGGGCGTTTCGTGATCTCGCTATTCGGTTTGATCCTGCTCGGCCTGGCAACCTATGCCATGGCCTGCATAGCGGCCGCCGTCCCCGCCATCGTCATGTTGCCGTGGCGCGTGTACGGCAGTCCGACATTGCGCGGCGCGACGCTGAGCGCCATCGGCGAGCAGTTCTCGCCGCGCAATTTTCTTGCCCGGCCGCCGCCGTTCCTGGTCAGCGTCTTCGACGAACTGCGGCTGGCCGCCATCGTTAACGCGGCCTACATGGTGGCGGGCATCGCGGTCGGACTCGCCCTGCTTTCCGTCGGCTCCGGCTTGTTCATGGATGGCCTGGGAAAATTCGGCGGCGCCGGCGCGACCATCTCCTGGCCGGCCTAGACGCCGCCGGGCGGCCCTTCACGATATTGACCGCATAGCCGCGACTGCCTGTCGCGGCGCGTAGCCGCGCGCGTCGCAGACGCCGTTGCGGCACTCTCCAAATTTGGTTATTATATATAACCATCTTGGCTGCGACAGCGCATGGTCGGGAAGCTGATCAAGTGCGCGGGGCCGGGACCGCTCAGCGGACTACCGTTGAGTCAAACTGAACCTAGGAGAGCAAGCGTGAGCGAAGCAGTGACTTATTCCATGGCCGGCGAAATCGCGGTCGTCATGATCGACAGCCCGCCGGTCAACGCGGTCAACCAGAGCGTGCGGGCCGGCCTGAAACGCGTCTTCACCGAATTGCGGGAAAAGCCGCAAGTCAAGGCCGTTGTGCTCGGCTGTGCCGGCAAGACCTTCGTCGCGGGCGCCGACATCAAGGAATTCGATACCGGCATCGCGGCGCCCGGCTATCACGAGGTTCTTCGCCTGATCGAGGACAGCCCGGTGCCGGTGGTTGCCGCCGTGCATGGCACCGCGCTCGGGGCCGGGACGGAAATCGCGCTCGCCAGCCACTACCGCGTCGCGCACGCGGGGGCGCGCTTCGGGTTGCCCGAACTCTCGCTGGGCATCATCCCCGGTGCCGGCGGCACCCAGCGCCTGCCGCGCGTGGTGCCGCTTGCGGTCGCGCTGGACATGACACTGACCGGCAAACCGTTGCCGGCCGCGCAGGCGGCCGAAGCGGGGCTGGCCGACCTGGTGGTGGGCGACGAAGTCGTCGCAGCGGCGGTGGCTTACGCGCGCAAGCTGGTCGCCGGCGGCGCCGGTGTGCGCCGCACCCGCGAGCTGCCGGTCAAGGGAACGGACCAGGCAGCCGAATTGTTCGCCGCCAGGCGCGCCCAGGTCGCCAAGACGATGCGCAACCGGCAATCGCCGCTCGCATTGATCGCCG
>DATMBW010000267.1:0-2947 GCA_035559095.1 Ramlibacter sp. | reverse complement strand
CAGCATCTGCTGCAGCGTTTCGCCGCCGTGCCATTCGTAGAGCAGATAGAAAGCGCCGCGCGAATCGACCGGCGATTCGGCCACGCCGACCAGGTTTTCGGCGGCACGGCCCGATCGCATGCGCTTGGCCAGCCAGGCCTCGTGCGCCAGCATCCCGCGTTCCTGCGCATCGTGCGCCCGCTTCGGATCGAGCGTCTTCAACGCGTAGAGCTTGCGCGTGGCCGGATCGCGCACCTGGTACAGGAGGTTGATGCCGTTGTCCGCGACCAGGGCCGTCACCGTGAGACCGTCGATGGCGTCGCCCACTTTCAGCCGGGGCGGAACCGGCAGCTGCTGCGCCAGGCGGTTCTCGTCGTGCAGCGTGCTTTCCAGCACGCCGAGCACTCGCACCACCATGGCCGTCGCGTTGTCGCGGCTGCCCTGCTGCAATGCGGTCTGCACCAGCATTTCGCTCAACGCCTGGGCGTTGTCCATGGGAAGCCCCCGCAGGCGCCCGGCCGGCACGACGTTGTGCACGCCGTCGCTCAGCAGCACGAACACGTCGCCCACGTGCAGGTCGCCCTGGCTGTAGTCCACCACCAGCCGGTCCTCGGCGCCGACGGCGCGCAGCAGCGTGTGGCTGAAGTCCGGGTGATCCACGGCGTGGTCATGCGTGAGCTGGCTCACTTCGCCCGCGCGCAGCAGGTAGGCGCGGGTGTCGCCGACGTGGGCCAGGGCATAGCCCTGTCCGCGCAGCACCAGGGCGGTGAGGGTCGTCAGGCCGCATGCCGGCTGCCGACGCCGGTTCACGCCGGCCAGCCATGCGTTCTGGGCCGCGATGACGCGGTCCAGCGCCACCGTGGTGTCCCAGGTTTCGGGGGTGCCGAAGTAGTCGCGCACCAGGCTCGTGACGGTGGTCTGCGCCGCTTCGCGGCCCATGCCGCCCGCGCTTACCCCGTCCGCGATTGCCGCGATCGCGCCCATGGCCTCCTGGCCCGGCTCGGGCAGCATGGCAGCGGCGAAGTCTTCGTTGACCTCCTTCCTCCCGGTCGCCGAAGTGAAGCCGATGTCGATTTCAAAAGCCATGCACCAGCTTAAGCAAGAACGGGGCCCATCTTGGTGCGCCACAACACGAGCTTGTCGCGACCCTTTGGTGCGCCGCCCCCGAAAAGCACGAGCCCCGGGAATTGGCACGGCCCTTGCACTTCGCCAACGGCGTATCCATTGGAGAGCGAATTGAGAAGATCGAAGCTGGTGATGGTTGGCAACGGAATGGCGGGCGTGCGCACCATCGAAGAGCTGCTGAAAGTCGCGCCCGAGCTTTACGACATCGCGGTGTTCGGCGCCGAGCCGCACCCCAACTACAACCGCATCCTGCTGTCGCCGGTGCTCGCCGGCGAGCAGACGCTCGACGAGATCGTGCTCAACTCCTGGGACTGGTACCGGGAAAACCGGATCACGCTGCATGCGGGCAAGAAAGTGGTCGAGGTGGACCGCGTGCACCGCGTGGTCCGGGCCGAGGACGGCACCGAAGAGGAATACGACCGCCTCCTGCTCGCCACCGGCTCCAATCCGTTCATCCTGCCGGTGCCGGGCAATCAGCTCGCGGGCGTGATCGCCTACCGCGACATCGCCGACACCAACGCGATGATCGAGGCCTCGCAGCAGTACAAGAAAGCCGTGGTGATCGGCGGCGGCCTGCTGGGCCTGGAAGCGGCCAATGGCCTGATGCTGCGCGGCATGGACGTCACGGTGGTCCATGTCATGCCCTGGCTGATGGAGCGCCAGCTCGACGATGTGGCCGGCAAGCTGCTGCAGAAATCGCTGGAAGACCGGGGCCTGAAGTTCATGATCGGCGCCCACACGCAGGAGCTGGTCGCACGCGAAAGCGGCCGCGAGGATGGCGAGGCCACGCCTGCGCGTGTCGGGGCGGTGCGGTTCAAGGACGGCACCCTGGTGGATGCTGATCTGGTGGTCATGGCCGTGGGCATCCGACCCAACACGGAACTGGCCGGGAAGATGAAGCTGCACGTCGACCGCGGCATCGTGGTGCACGACACGATGCAGACCGTGACCGACCCCCGGATCTACTCGGTGGGCGAGTGCGCCGCCCACCGCGGCATCGCGTACGGCCTGGTGGCGCCGCTGTTCGAACAGGCCAAGGTGGCGGCCAACCACCTGGCGCAGTTCGGCATCGGGCGCTACAGCGGTTCGCTGACCTCGACCAAGCTCAAGGTCACCGGCATCGACCTGTTCTCGTGCGGCGATTTCATGGGCGCGGCGTCGGGCCGCCCGCAAGACGAAGGCACCGAGGAAATCGTGATGTCCGACCCATTCGGCGGCGTCTACAAGAAGCTGGTGATCAGGGACGACAAGCTGGTCGGCGCCTGCCTGTACGGCGACACGGTCGACGGCAGCTGGTATTTCAAGCTGCTGCGCGAGGGCCGCAGCGTCGGCGACATCCGCGACAAGCTGATGTTCGGCGAATCCAGCCTGGGCGACGCCGGCCACGAGGGCCACACCAAGGCCGCAACCATGGCCGCCGATGCCGAGGTATGCGGCTGCAACGGCGTGAACAAGGGCACGATCTGCAAGGCGATCAAGGACAAAGGCCTGTTCACCGTGGACGAGGTGCGCAAGCACACCAAGGCGAGCGCGTCCTGCGGATCGTGCACCGGCCTGGTCGAGCAGATCCTGATGTTCACCGCCGGCGGCGACTACTCGGCGGCGCCGAAGATGAAGGCCTTGTGCGGCTGCACCGACCACAGCCACCAGGAGGTGCGCGACGCCATCAGGACGCACAAGCTGCTGACCATTTCCGACACGTTCAGGTTCATGGAATGGCGCACGCCCAACGGCTGCGCTTCGTGCCGGCCCGCCGTCAACTATTACCTGATCTCGACCTGGCCCAAGGAGGCCCGGGACGATCCGCAGAGCCGCTACATCAACGAGCGCAGCCACGCCAACA
>DATMBW010000266.1:0-16399 GCA_035559095.1 Ramlibacter sp. | reverse complement strand
GCATTGCCGGTCGGATTGATCTTCGGGACCGACCCGGGCGCCGCGATGATGCTGCCCGAGCCTTTGAGCACGACGACGCAGCCGAAGCGCTGGACCATCTCGCCGGCGGCCCGCACGCGATGGGCCTGGACCTGCGCCGCGCCGCTGCCCAGCAGGCGGGCCGCTTCCAACGGATGGGGCGTCAGCACGGTGGGGCGCTGCCGGCGCGATCGCGATTGCAACAAGGCCTGCAGCTGCGTGTCGGCGGAGATGGCATTGAGAGCATCGGCATCGAGCACCAGTGTCCCGGCGGTGGCGAGCACCTTCGGCAACGCGGAGCGGATTGCGTCGCCGCCGCCGCAGCCGCAGGCCACGGCCATGGCGCCCAGGTCCAGCGCGTCCCAGGGCCGCAACATCAGTTCGGGCAGCGCCGTATCCACCGCGAGCGTCGCGCCGTCGAGCAAGGCAGCGAACACGCGGCCCGCCCCCGCATGCAGAGCCGCCGACGCAGCCAACAGCGCGGCCCCCGTCATGCCCGCGGCGCCGCCGATCACCGCGACATCGCCATAGCTGCCTTTGTGCGAAGCATGAAGGCGCGCCAATGGCGCCGGCGGGCCTGCGAGCCAGGCGACCGGCTCGTGCGCCGCTTCGCCGACGCCCAGGTCATCGAACCAGACCTGCCCCGATGCATCGCGTCCCGCAGCCGTGAACAGGCCGGGCTTCAGGGACAACAGGCTCAAGGTGTGGGTCGCCGTCACGGCATCGCCCGCGCCGGTGTCGGCGTCGAGTCCGGACGGCAGGTCCACCGCGAGCACCGGCGCGGCAGCCGCGCGCATCGCGCCGGCCCAGTCCGCCATGCCTCCTTCCAGCGGCCGCGTACTGCCAATGCCCAGCAAGGCGTCGATCGCCAGATCCCACTGCGCGGGGATCTCGCCGCTGAACGCGACGTTTGCCAGGCGGGCCCGCTGCAAGGACGCCAATGCGTCGGCCGGCGCCCGGGCTTCGTCGCCCGGCCAGGTCACGACCGGGTTCTTGCCCCATTGCCGCAAATGCATCGCGGCCTCGAATCCGTCGCCGCCGTTATTGCCGGGGCCGCACGCGATCCAGACGTTCCGGGCATGGGGCGCGAGCGCCAGCGCCAACCGCGCCACGGCCAGCCCGGCCCGCTCCATGAGCGTGTGCGGCGGCAGGCCGGACGCCGCCGCCTGTTCCAGCGCGCGCGATCCGGCGACGTCCAAGAGCGGCCAGGGGCGGGTGTTGGTGACGCGTTGCATAAGGCGATATTGTCGTCCGGCCGGCGACGCCCCATCACATCCCGGCCGGCTGGTCCTAAGCCGCCAGCCGCTCCACACCCAACCCCTCGATGTCGACCTCGGGCGACCGGCCGGCCATGAGGTCGGCCACCGCGCGGGCGCTGCCGCACGCCAGGGCCCAGCCGCTGGAGCCGTGGCCCAGGTTGAGCCACACGCCCGGGACGCCGGTGGCGCCCAGCAACGGCGGCCCGTCCGGCAGCATGGGCCGCGCGCCCTTCCATTCCTGCACCGCGGCGCCCATGGTGGTGGAGCCGGAGTTGGCGAGGCGCGCGGCGCCCGGGAACCAGTCGTGCAGCACCTTGTAGAGCGTCTGGATCGCGGCGGCGTGCTTTTTTTCCAGCGAGCCGCCGATCTCGGCGCTGCCGGCGACGCGCACGCGATTGCCCAGCCGCGCGATAGCCACCTTGTAGCGCTCGTCCATCAGCGCGCTGCGCGGGGCATTCATCGATTCGCGGATCGGCGCGCTGATCGAATAGCCATAGACCGCCGCCAGCGGAATGTCCAGGCCAAGCGGCCGCAGCAGCTCGGCCGAGTCGACGCCGCTGCAAACGATGACGGCGTCGAATGCCCGCCGCACGGGGGCCTGCGATTCCAGGCCCCAGACCGCCAGCGAGGCCGGCGCCGCGGGGTCAAGCGGGCCGATGGCGCTGTTGAACTCGAAGTTCACGCCGAGCGACTGCGCTTCGTTCTTGAGCAGCATCGCGAATTGCCGGCAGTTGCCCACTTCGTCGTTGGGCAAGTGGATCGCGCCCACGAAATCCATCTCGGGGCTGATGGCCGGCTCGATCGCGCGTGCTTCCTGCGCGCCCACTTCCTTGAAGTTGACGCCGGCGTCGCGCAGCACCTGCAACCCCGGCTGCACCAGCTTGCTGTCCTTTTCGCCGCGAAGCAGCACCATGTAGCCGACGCTGCGGTCGTACTCGAGCTGGAAATGCTCCGTGATCTCGTCCAGCCGGGTGCGGCTGTAAAAGGCCAGGCGCTGCATGCGCGCCCGGTTGGCCGTGTAGGTGCCCAGGTCGCACGACCGGTACCACTTCCACATCCAGGTGACGTCCTCGCGCGTCAGCGGCAGCGAGATGCGCACGGGTGCGTGCCTGCGCATCAGGAAGCTCGCGACCTTGGCGGCCATGCCGGGCGCTGCCCACGGGGTGACGTAGCCGGGCGCGACGACGCCGGCGTTGGCAAAGCTCGCCTCCTCGGCCACGGAGGCACGCCGCTCGAAGACGGTGACCTGGTGGCCGTCGACCGCCAGCTCGAAGGCCGTGGTGACGCCGATGATGCCGGCGCCGATGACGGCGACCCTCATCCCCGCCGCCCGGTGCGAAACGCAACGCTCATGGATTCCCTGTTTTTGCAGCCAACGCGGCCTGCGCTTGCAGCGCGATGTTCAATACCGTGTCGTCCCGCATCGCACTTTGCCAGATCATGAGGCCGGACGGAAGCTCGCCCGGATCATGGCAGGGAATCGTGATGGCGCAGCCGTCCAGCATGTTGACCACGCTGGGGTTGCGCAGCAACAGCGCGTTGACCCGGAAAAACTCCTCGTCGCGGGCCGTGTCCCGCGCGGCATCGACGCCGTCGGCCGGCGCCACCTGGGAGATCGGCGGCGCAACGATGGGGACCGTGGGCGACAGCATGGCGTCGAAATCGCGCAGTACGGCCTTGACGCGGGCGATCCAGCCGGCGCGGGCACGGGTCAGTTCGATGTATTCATGCGCCTTCATCGCGGCCCCGCGCTCGATGCGGGCGCGCACGCGCGGGTCGTAACCGTCGGCGCGGCGTTCGAGCAGGCCCTTGTGCCAGGCGTAGCTCTCGGCCGCGGAAAATCCCCCCGTGGCCTGGATGCCCCCCAGGTCGCGGATTTCATCGAGCGCGATGTCCTGGATGCGGGCGCCGGCAGCGCGCAAGCGGTCCACCGCCCGTTCGAAGGCGCGCGCCACCGTCGCATCGAGCCCGTCGAGCATGGCGGTGCCGGGCACGGCAAGCCGATAGGCGGCGAGCGGCACCTGGCTGCGCGTGACCGCGCGATCGGCCAGGATTTCGTGCGCCAGGATGGCGTCGCGCACCGACCGCGTCATGGCACAGACCGTGTCGAGCGTCGTGGACAACGGAAGGGCGCCATCGCGGGGCGTCAGGCGGGCCGTGTTCTTGAAGCCGACGATGCCGCACAACGCGGCCGGAATGCGAATCGAGCCGCCGGTGTCCGAGCCCAGGCCGATGAAGGCGGCGCCGGTCGCCACCGAAACCGCCGCGCCCGAGGATGAACCCCCGGGGATGCGCGGCACGGCCTGATCCGCCGGGTTGGGGGGCGTGCCGAAATGCGGATTGGTGCCCACCCCCGAAAACGCGAACTCGGTCATGTTGGTTCGGCCAATGATGACCGCGCCTGCCGCTTTCAGCCGCGCGACCGCCGGGCTGTCGCGCACCGCGGGCGGCGCGTCGGCCAGCACGAGCGAGCCGGCCGAGGTGACCTGCCCCGCGATGTCGAACAGGTCTTTCACCGAGACGGCGAGCCCGGCCAGGCGCAGGGCCGCGGCGGACGGTTGGGCGGCCGCCGCCCGCGCCTGGTCGAAGGAAGTCTTGAGGAAGGCGTTCGCGCAGGCGGGCGAGCCCGCGATCGACACCGAAATTTCCATCTCTTCCCGGGCGCCCGCCGGACGGGACGCGAGGCTTTCGCGAGTGGCGATGAGGTCGGAACGCATGGGCTTCGAAGGCAGGGGCTATGCTATAATTTTTGGGTTTTGCTGGGTGGTGAACGCAAGGCGCGTTCACTGCGGATCAGCGAGACGAAACGCGAATCCAGACCAACAAGGTGTTGTCGCCGCCCTTGCCGGGCGGCAGCAATTTCGGGCTGGATTTTAGACCCAACCTTCAGGAATCCCTATGTCCGTCACCATGCGTCAAATGCTGGAAGCCGGCGTCCATTTCGGACACCAGACCCGCTTCTGGAATCCCAAGATGGCCCCGTACATCTTCGGCCATCGCAACAAGATCCACATCATCAACCTGGAAAAATCGCTTCCGCTGTTCCAGGAAGCGACCAAGTTCGTCAGGCAGCTGGCCGCCAACCGCGGCACCATCCTGATGGTCGGCACCAAGCGCCAGGCGCGCGAAACCGTCGCGGCCGAAGCCCGGCGTGCGGGCGTGCCCTTCGTCGACCAGCGCTGGCTGGGCGGCATGCTGACCAACTTCAAGACCGTCAAGACCTCGATCAAGCGCCTGAAGGACATGAAGGCCCAGCAGGAAGCCGGCCTCGAGGCCATGAGCAAGAAAGAGCAGCTGATGTTCGCCCGCGAGATGGAAAAGCTCGAAAAGGACATCGGTGGCATCCAGGACATGAACAGCCTGCCCGACGCCATCTTCGTCATCGACGTGGGCTTCCACAAGATCGCCGTGTCCGAAGCCAAGAAGCTGGGCATCCCGCTGGTGGGGGTGGTCGACACGAACCACTCGCCCGAAGGCATCGATTACGTCATCCCCGGCAACGACGACTCGTCCAAGGCCGTGACGCTGTACGCCCGTGGCATCGCCGACGCGATCCTGGAAGGCCGCTCCAGCGCCGCCTCCGACGTGGTGAAAGCCGTGACCGAGGGTGGCGACGAATTCGTCGAAGTGGAAGAAGGCGCCCGCTCCTGACCATGCACGCAAGTTGTGGGAAGGGGCTTTCGGGCCCCTTTTTCGCTGCGGCATGTAAAGCCCCGCGGGGGCAGTCGCCGGCCTGCGCCGAGAGCAAGCTTATTACAACCGCACACCGATTTGAACTGAACATTACGAGGTAACAAGATGGCTGCAATCACCGCAAGCATGGTCGCCGAACTGCGTGGCAAGACCGACGCTCCGATGATGGAGTGCAAGAGGGCACTGACCGAGGCGCAAGGCGACATGGCAAAGGCCGAAGAGCTGCTGCGCGTCAAGCTGGGCAGCAAGGCCGGCAAGGCCGCCGCCCGCATCACGGCCGAAGGCGTGGTTACGGCGTTCATTGCGGGAGCGACGGGCGCGATGCTGGAAACCAATTGCGAGACCGACTTCGTGACCAAGAACGAGAGCTTCCTGGCCATGGCCAAGGCCGCGGCCGAATTGATCGCCAGGAACAACCCTGCCGACGTCGCCGCCCTGTCGGCGCAGCCATACAGCCAGGACGGTTTCGGCCCGACGCTCGAAGACGTGCGCAAGGGCCTGATCGGCAAGATCGGCGAGAACATGAGCTTTCGCCGCTTCAAGCGCTTCTCGGGTTCCGGCAAGCTGGCTTCCTACCTGCATGGCACGCGCATCGGCGTGGTCGTGGAGTTCGAGGGCGAGGAAGTGGCCGCCAGGGACGTGGCGATGCACGTGGCCGCCATGAAGCCCGTGGCGCTGGCCGCGAGCGACGTGCCCGCGGAGCTGATCGAGAAGGAACGCTCCATTGCCATGGCCAAGGCCGAGGAAGACCGCAAGGCGGCCCAGGCCGCCGGCAAGCCGGTGCAGCCGCCCGAGATCGTCGCCAAGCGGGTCGAGGGCGGTGTCCAGAAATACCTCAAGGAGGTATCGCTGTTCAACCAGGCTTTCGTCAAGAACGACAAGCAGACCGTCGAGCAGATGCTCAAGGCCGCCAATACCACCATCAAGGGTTTCACGCTCTACGTGGTGGGCGAGGGCATCGAGAAGAGGTCGGATGATTTCGCGGCCGAAGTGGCGGCCCAGGTCGCCGCGGCCAAGAGCGGCACCTGACCCGTGTCGCGTTCGCCTTGAGCCGGCCGAAGGGCCGCTGGCCCAGCCCGGGACGGGCATCCAGGCACGGCCGGAAGGGCCGGGAATCGGCCGGGCCGGTACACTCAACCCGAATTTCAAGGAGCCCCAGCATGTCCGCAGCCCAGCCAGCCCACAAGCGTATCTTGCTGAAGCTGTCGGGCGAGGCCCTGATGGGGGAGGACGCCTTCGGCATCAACCGCGGCACCATCGTGCGGATGGTCGAGGAAGTGGCCGAGGTGGTGAACATGGGCGTGGAGATGGCCATCGTGATCGGCGGCGGCAACATCTTCCGCGGTGTCGCGGGAGGTTCCGTGGGCATGGACCGCGCCACGGCCGACTACATGGGCATGCTGGCCACCGTGATGAACGCACTGGCACTGGCCGACGCGATGAACAAGCAGGGCCTGATCCCGCGCGTGATGTCCGCCATCGCGATCGAGCAGGTGGTCGAGCCGTATGTGCGCCCCAAGGCTCTGCAGTATCTCGAGGAAGGCAAGGTCGTGATCTTCGCGGCCGGGACCGGCAACCCGTTTTTCACCACCGACACCGCGGCGGCCCTGCGCGGCGCGGAAATCGGCGCCGAGCTGATCCTCAAGGCAACCAAGGTGGACGGCGTCTACTCGGCCGATCCGAAGAAGGATTCGGCCGCGGTGCGTTACGCCAGGCTCTCGTTCGACGAGGCGATGGCGCAAAATCTCGGCATCATGGACGCTACCGCTTTCGCGCTGTGCCGGGACCAGAGGCTGCCCATCAGGGTCTTCTCCATCTTGAAGCATGGCGCGCTGCGGCGCGTCGTCATGGGGGAGGACGAAGGAACACTCGTCTACGCTTGAGGAGAACCGCAGAAATGAACGCCACCACGATCGCCGAAATCAAGAAGACCATGGAAAGCAAGATGGACCAGTCCATCGCCGCCTTCCGCAGCAACCTGACCAAGATCCGCACCGGCCGCGCCAACCCGGCGCTGCTGGACACGGTGCACGTGGAGTACTACGGATCGATGCTTCCGCTCAGCCAGGTCGCCAACGTGGCGCTGATAGACGCGCGCACCATCAGCGTCCAGCCTTGGGAAAAGAACATGAGCGCCAAGATCGAGAAAGCCATTCGCGAAAGCGACCTGGGACTCAATCCGGCCTCGCTGGGCGACCTGATCCGCGTGCCGATGCCGCCGATGAGCGAGGAACGGCGCAAGGAGATGACCAAGCTGGTTCGCCACGAGGGCGAAACCGCCAAGATCGCCATTCGCAACCTGCGGCGCGACGCCAACGAACACGTCAAGAAGCTGGTCAAGGACAAGCACGCGTCGGAGGACGAGCAAAAACGCTCCGAAGCCGAAATCCAGAAGCTCACGGACCGGCACATCGCCGACATCGACAACCTGGTCCATGGCAAGGAGCAGGACATCCTGGCCGTCTAAAGGCAGCTGGGGTCGGGCGTTGGCCGTCCTCCCGCGCTCAACGCCGAACGCTCAAAGCTCAACGCTCAACGCTCAAATGTCCAAAGTTCCGCATCACGTTGCCATCGTCATGGACGGCAACGGCCGCTGGGCCACGCGCAGATACCTGCCGCGGGTGGCCGGCCACAAGAAAGGCATGGACGCGCTGCGCGCCTGCGTTCGGCATTGCGGCGAACGCGGGGTGGGCGTGCTCACCGTGTTCGCCTTCTCTTCGGAAAACTGGAAGCGTCCCGCCGAGGAAGTCTCGGGACTGATGGAGCTGCTGGCGGGGGCGCTGGGGCGTGAGGTGCCGCAGCTTCAGTCCGAAGGCGTGCGCCTGCACTTCGTCGGCGACCGGGCGGGCCTGTCCGAGAAGGTGCGCGCCGGCCTGGCCCAGGCCGAGGCGGATACCGCTGCGAACACGCGCATGGTCCTGAACGTGTGCTTCAACTACGGCGGGCGATGGGACATCGCGCAGGCCGCGGCGCGGCTGGCCGCGCAGGGGGAACCCATCACCGAAAAGAGCATGGAGTCGGCCATGGCGCTGGCGCATGGTCCCGATCCCGACCTGGTGATCCGCACCGGCGGCGAGCGGCGCCTGAGCAACTTCCTGCTGTGGCAGGCGGCCTATGCGGAACTGTATTTCACCGACAAACTCTGGCCCGAGTTCGATGCGGCCGCGCTCGATGCGGCCTTTGCCGACTATGCGGCGCGCGAGCGGCGTTTCGGCTGCACGCCCGAGCAGGCGGCGCCACCGGCGGGCCGGCTCGCGGCCTGATCATGCTCAAGCAGCGCATCATCACGGCCGTCGTCCTGCTGGCCATCCTGCTGCCGGCGCTGTTCTGGCCCTCACCGGTCCCCTTCAGCGTCGTGACCCTGGTGCTGATCGCCGCGGGAGCCTGGGAGTGGGGGCGCTTGAACGGGCTGGGACAGGCCGGCGCGGTGCTGTCGGCGCTCTTCTGCCTGCTCCTTTGCGCGGTCGCCTGGTTCGCCGGCCTGCCCGCGCGGCCGCTGCCTGTCCTGTGGTCGGTGGCCGGAGGCCTGTGGGTGCTGGCCGGCGCGTGGCTGCTGCGCGCCGGCGTTCCGGGCTGGCCGAAAGTGCCGAAAGCGCTGCGCCTGGCCGGTGGCGTCCTGGTGCTTTGGCTTGCCTGGCTGGCTGTGGCCCAGGCCCGGACGATCGGCGTCAATTTCCTGCTCTCGGTGCTGGCGCTGGTCTGGGTGGCCGACATCTTCGCGTACGCCGCGGGCCGCTCGTTCGGCCTGAAGTTCACGAAGCGCAAGCTGGCGCCAGCCATCAGTCCCGGCAAGAGCTGGGAAGGCGTGTGGGGCGGCATGGCGGGGGTGCTGGTCCTGGCGACGGCGTGGACCCTGGCCGACGCCAGTCTGCAGGCGCAGGTGCCCAGCCTCTACTCACGCATGGCGGGCCGTGGCTGGGGGCTGCTTCTCGTCGCCGCGGTGTTCCTCGCGGCCATGAGTGTCGTGGGCGACCTGGCCGAATCGCTGATCAAGCGCAGCGCGGGCGTCAAGGATTCCAGCAACCTGCTGCCGGGCCACGGCGGCGTGCTGGACCGGGTGGACGCGCTGCTGCCGACCTTGCCCCTGGCGATGATGTTGGCTACGCTGGTGAAGCTCTGAACGCGAGAGCGGTCCACCGATGAAACGGCGCATCACGGTCCTGGGATCCACCGGCTCGGTGGGCGCCAACACGCTGGACGTGATCGCCCGGCATCCCGGGCGCTTCGAGGTGTTCGCGCTGAGTGCGGCAAGCCGGGTCGACCTCATGCTGGAGCAATGCGCGCAATTCAATCCCGCGTTCGCGGTGATGGCCGACGAGGCCGCCGGCCGCGAACTTGCGCGCAAAGTCGAGGCGAACGGCCTGGCCACACGCGTGCTTTGGGGGCAAGACGCCCTGGAACGGATGGCGTCGCACGAATCGGTCGATACGGTGATGGCCGCCATCGTCGGCGCGGCCGGCCTGGCCTCATGCCTGGCCGCGGCCCGCGCGGGCAAGCGCCTGTTGCTGGCCAACAAGGAAGCGCTGGTGGTCGGCGGGGAGCTGTTTCTTGCCGCGATGAGGCAGGGCGGGGCGACGCTGCTGCCCATCGACAGCGAGCATTCGGCCATCTTCCAGTCCTTGCCCGAGGATCCCGCAAGCTGGGACGCGCGTGTCGAAAAAATCATACTCACCGCCTCCGGCGGGCCGTTTCGCACCCGCGCGCCGGCGACGCTGCGCAACGTCACACCCGAAGAAGCCTGCGCCCACCCGAACTGGGTGATGGGGCGCAAGATCTCCGTCGATTCCGCGACCATGATGAACAAGGCGCTGGAAGTGATCGAGGCGCGCTTTCTTTTCGGCCTGGGGCCCGAGCGGTTGGAGGTGGTCATCCATCCGCAAAGCGTCATCCACTCGATGGTCCAGTACCGCGACACCTCGGTGGTGGCCCAGCTCGGCACGCCCGACATGCGCGTCCCGATCGCCTACGGACTGGCCTGGCCCGACCGCGTCGCCTCCGGCGCGCAGGCGCTGGACTTCCAGGCCCTGGCGGACATGAGCTTCGAATCGCTGGACAGCCGCGGCCACCGCGAGCGCTTTCCGGGCCTCGCGCTGGCCTGGGAAACCCTGCGCGCCCCGGCCGGCACGACGGCCGTGCTCAACGCCGCCAATGAGGCCGCGGTGGCGGCCTTCCTGGATCGGCGCATCCGTTTCGACCAGATACACCAGGTCAATGTTGCAACTCTGGAAGCCGTTACAGCGTCCAAACCCGATTCGCTGGAAGATCTGCTGGATCTGGATACGCGCGCGCGCGAAGCAGCCGGCCGGACCATCGGCCGGCTGGCCACCTGAACTGGAAGTTTGCCCCGTCACCCATGCTGACCATCGTCGCTTTCATCGTCGCCCTGGGCCTGCTGATCGCGGTGCACGAATACGGGCATTACCGCGTGGCCGTCGCCTGCGGCGTGAAGGTGCTGCGTTTTTCGGTCGGCTTCGGAAAGACCATCTACCGCTGGCAGCCCCGCCGGCAAAAGCTGGGGCAGTGCACCGAGTTCGTGATCGGCGCCTTCCCGCTGGGCGGCTACGTCAAGATGCTGGACGAGCGCGAAGGGCCGGTGGCGCCGGAGGAACGGCATCTGGCCTTTAACACCCAGCCGTTGAGGTCGCGCACCGCGATCGTTGCGGCCGGGCCGGTGGCCAACCTGCTGCTGGCGGTGCTGCTGTATGCCACAGTCAACTGGGTTGGCGTCGAGGAGCCCAAGCCCATCATCGCCGGCCCGGTGGCGGGCTCGGCGGCCGACCGCGCCGGCCTGCGCGGCGGCGAGGAAATCGAGAAAGCCGGGTTCGAGGGCGAGGCCCTGCAAGCCGTGCGCTCCTTCGAAGACCTGCGCTGGTTGTTGACGCGGGGCGCGCTCGATGGCCGCGACGTGCGCCTGCAACTCGCACCCTCGAGCGAGGGGGCCGGGCGGCAGGCCTTGCTGGCGCTGAGCCAGGTCCGGTCGCCGGACGCGGACGTCCAGTTGTTCCGCAAGATCGGCATCATGGGGCCCTGGACGCCGCCGGTGATCGGCGAAGTCATGGCCGGCGGCGCCGCCGACCGCGCCGGCCTGCGCAAGGGTGACGTAATCTTGTTCATCGGGGCAACGCGCGTGCTCGATGGCCAGCAACTGCGCGACAGAATCCGCGCCAGCGTCAAGACGGGCGAGCGGGCGCCCGACACCTGGCAAGTGCGGCGAGGCGACCGGACGCTGGAGTTGGCGGTCGCGCCCGACATCGTGCGCGATGGCGAGACCGCGATCGGGCGCATCGGCGCCTACGTCGGCGCGCCGCCCCAATTCGTCACCGTGCGCTATGGCGCCGCCGAAGGATTGTCAAAAGGCGCACAACGCACCTGGGAAGTGTCGTTGCTCACCCTTCGCATGATGGCCAGGATGGTCATCGGCCAGGCGTCGCTGAAGAACCTGAGCGGACCGCTCACCATCGCCGACTACGCGGGCAAATCGGCCAGCCTGGGCCTGACGCAATACCTCGTGTTCCTGGCTCTGATCAGCGTGAGCCTGGGCGTGCTGAACTTGCTGCCGTTGCCGGTCCTGGATGGCGGGCACCTGATGTATTATCTTTGGGAGGCTGTGACGGGGAGGGGCGTCTCCGACGCCTGGATGGAGCGCCTGCAGCGTGGCGGTGTGGCGGTGCTGCTGGTCATGATGTCGATCGCGCTGTTCAACGACGTCTCCCGTCTGTTTGGTTAACCTTTTGTGGCTGCCTTCGCCATTGCGTCGGGCGATGGGGGCCAACCCTGATTCATGAAAAAACAACTAAAACGCTTCCGCGTGCGTACCGTTTCGGCCATTGTGGCGATGGCCTTCGTCGCAAATGCCTGGGCGGTGGACCCGTTCACGGTACGAGACATCCGCGTGGAAGGGTTGCAGCGCGTCGAGCCGGGAACGGTGTTCGGTTCGCTGCCCTTTCGCATTGGCGACCAGTACAACGATGAAAAGGGATCGGCCGCGATCCGGGCGCTGTTCGCGCTGGGGCTGTTCAAGGACGTGCGCCTCGAGGTCAGCGGCGACGTGCTGGTGGTGATCGTCGAGGAACGGCCGACGGTGGCCGACGTCGATTTCGTCGGCGCCAAGGAATTCGACAAGGACGCCTTGAAAAAAGCCCTGCGCGAGATCGGCCTGACCGAGGGCCGCCCGTACGACCAGGGCCTGGCGGACCGGGCCGAGCAGGAACTCAAGCGGCAGTACATCAACAAGAGCCTGTACGGCGCCGAGGTGGTGACCACGGTCACGCCGATCGAGCGCAACCGCGTCAACCTGACCTTCACCGTCACCGAAGGCGAGCCGGCACGCATCAAGGAAATCCGCGTCGTCGGCAACAAGGCCTTCACCGAATCGACGCTCAAGGGCCTGTTCGAGCTCGATACCGGCGGCTTCCTGAGCTGGTACACCAAGTCGGACCGCTACTCGCGCGCCAAGCTCAATGCCGACCTGGAAACGCTGCGCTCCTATTACCTCGCCCGCGGTTACCTGGAATTCCGCATCGATTCCACCCAGGTCGCGCTCTCGCCCAACAAGCAGGACATCACGATCACGATGAACGTGACCGAGGGCGAACGGTACGTGGTCTCTGGCGTCAAGCTCGAGGGCAACTACCTCGGCAAGGAAGAAGAGTTCAAGTCTCTCGTCACCATCCGGCCCGGCCAGCCCTACAACGCCGACCATGTCGCCCAGACCACCAAGGCCTTTACGGACTACTTCGGCAACTTCGGGTACGCGTTCGCCACCGTCGAGGCGCGTCCGGAGATCGACCGGGCCACCAACCGGGTGGCGTTCGCGCTGGTGGCGGAGCCCTCGCGCCGCGCCTATGTGCGGCGCGTCAACGTCGCCGGCAACAACCGCACGCGCGATGAAGTGATCCGCCGCGAGTTCCGGCAGTTCGAGGCCTCGTGGTACGACGCGGACAAGATCAAGCTGTCGCGCGACCGGCTCGACCGCCTCGGCTTCTTCCGGGACGTCTCGGTCGAGACCAGCGACGTGCCTGGCGCGCCGGACCAGGTCGACCTGAATCTCACCGTGGTCGAGAAGCCCACCGGCAGCCTGCAACTGGGCGCGGGTTTCTCCAGCGCCGAGAAGCTGGCCCTGTCGTTCTCGATCAAGCAGGAAAACGTGTTCGGCACCGGCAACTATCTCGGTGTCGAGGTCAATACCAGCAAGTACAACCGAACCCTCGTCTTCAATACGGTCGACCCGTATTTCACGCCGGACGGCATCTCGCGCACCGTCGATCTTTACCATCGCACGTCGCGGCCGTACGAAGACCAGGGCGGCAACTACCAGCTGGCCACCACCGGCGCGGGTCTGCGCTTCGGTGTGCCCTTCACCGAACTGGACACCGTGTTTTTCGGCGGCAGCGTCGAGCGCACCGAAATCAGGCCCGGCACCAACATGCCGGCCGCATATCTCGCCTATGCCGACCGTTTCGGTTTGACCAGCAGCGCCATCCCGCTTTCGATCGGATGGTCGCGCGACAGCCGCGACAGCGCCATCGCGCCCAACTCCGGGCGCTACCAGCGCGCGGCCGGCGAAGCCGGGGTCGGTGGCGACGCGCGCTACCTGCGCGCCAACTACCAGTTCCAGCAATACTTTCCGCTGAACAAGCAATACACCCTGGCCTTCAACGGCGAAGCCGGCTGGGGCAAGGGACTGGGCGACCGGCCGTTCCCGGTGTTCAAGAACTTCTACTCGGGCGGCCTGGGCTCGGTGCGCGGCTTCGACCAGGGCACGCTGGGGCCCAGGGACGTCACGGGGGCCTCGATCGGCGGCCCCAAGAAGATCACCGTGAACGCCGAAGTGATCACGCCGTTTCCCGGCGCCGGCAACGACCGCACGCTGCGCCTGTTCGGTTTCGTCGACGCGGGCAACGTCTTTGGCGAAAATGAAAAGGTCCGACTGAGCGATCTTCGCGCCTCGGTCGGCGTGGGCCTGTCGTGGATCTCGCCCATCGGCCCGCTGCGCATGGCCGTGGCGCAGCCGGTGCGCAAGTTCGCTGGCGATAGAATCCAGAGATTGCAATTCCAGATCGGAACGTCTTTCTAATGAAGTACCTGTCCCGTCCATGGTTGTTGATCGTCCTTGGCGCGCTGGCGCTGGTGGCGCAGGCGCGCGCCGAGGACTTCAGGGTCGGCTTCGTCAACACCGACCGCATCTTCCGCGAGGCGAACACCGCCAAGGCCGCCCAGGCCAAGCTGGAGCAGGAGTTCTCCAAGCGGGAGAAGGAACTCAACGACCTGGGCAACAGCTTGAAGAGCCTTTCCGAAAAGTTCGAGCGCGAGGCGCCGACGCTGTCCGAGAGCCAGCGCGCGCAGCGCCAGAAGCAGCTGCTGGACCAGGACCGCGACTTCCAGCGCAAGCGCCGCGAGTTCCAGGAAGACCTGAACGCGCGCAAGAACGAAGAGCTGCAGCAAGTGCTGGAACGCGCCAATCGCGTGGTCAAGCAGGTGGCCGAGGCGGAAAAATACGACGTGGTGCTGCAGGAAGCGGTCTACATCAATCCCAGGCACGACATCACCGACAAGGTGATCAAGGCGCTCAACGCTGCTCGGTAGTGTCCTGGGACAGGACACCAGGCGTGCGAATCCGACTAGGCTCCATTGTTGAGGTGCTCGGCGGGGAGCTGTGCGGCAACCCCGAGCGGCTGATCGAAGGCCTGGCGCCCCTGGAGTCCGCCACGGCGCACGAGCTGAGTTTCCTCAGCAATCCCAAGCTCGAGCAGCAACTCGCCGGCTCGCGGGCGGCGTGCGTCATCGTGGCGCCGGCCCTGCGCGCGGCGGCGCTGGCGCGCGGCGACTGCATCGTCGCCGAGCAGCCCTACCTTTACTTCGCCCGCGTCACCCAGATGTGGAAAAAGCAGCTGGGTGCCGCGGCCGGGCCGCGGCTCCATCCCAGCGCGGTGATCGACCCCGATGCCGTGGTGGACGCGAGCGCGCGTATCGGAGCGCTATGCGTGGTCGAGCGCGGCGCGCGCATCGGGGCCGGCACCGTGCTCAAGGCCCGGGTCAGCGTGGGCGAGGCCTGCGTGATCGGCGAGCGCTGCATCCTCCATCCCGGCGCCGTGATCGGAGCCGACGGCTTCGGCTTCGCGCCGGATGGCCAGGGCGGCTGGGAAAAGATCGAGCAGCTCGGCGCGGTACGCATCGGCAACGACGTCGAGATCGGGGCCAACACATGCATCGACCGCGGCGCCTTGCGCGATACCGTGATCGAGGACGGCGTCAAGCTGGACAACCTGATCCAGGTCGGCCACAACGTGCGCATCGGCAGGCACACGGCCATCGCCGGCTGCGCCGGCATCGCCGGGAGCGCCACGATCGGGGCTCATTGCACCATCGGCGGGGCGGCCATGATCCTGGGGCACCTCACGCTGGCCGATCACGTGAACATTTCCGCCGGCTCGTTCGTGGCGCGCTCGATCCTGAAGCCGGGGCACTACAGCGGCATCTTTCCCATCGACGACAATGCGGTGTGGGAGAAGAACGCGGCGACACTCAAACAGCTGCACAAGCTGCGTGACCGCGTGAAGGCCCTGGAGAAAAAGACCGACCCATGATGGACATCCACCAAATCCTCAAGCTGCTGCCGCACCGCTATCCGTTCCTGCTGGTGGACCGCGTGCTGGAGTTCGACAAGGGCAAGAGCATCAGGACGCTGAAGAACGTCACGATCAACGAGCCGTTTTTTGTCGGTCATTTCCCGCGGCGGCCCGTCATGCCCGGCGTGCTGATGCTCGAGGCCATGGCCCAGAGCGCGGCCCTGATGTCGTTCGCCACGATGGACGCCGCGCCCGACGACAGCACGGTGTATTACTTTGCCGGCATTGACGCCGCGCGGTTCAAGCGGCCCGTGGAGCCTGGTGACCAGCTGGTGATGGATGTGTCCCTGTTGCGCATGAAAGCCGGCATCTTCAAGTTCAAGGGCGTCGCGCGCGTGGGCGATGAGCTGGCGTGCGAGGCCGAGCTCATGTGCACCATGCGCAGCGTCGCCTGAAAATGATGGCTTCCATGTTTTTGGCTTTGCCGCTGCGCTGCCCCGCGAGGGGGCTGGCGGCCCGTCCGGGACCCGCGCCGTGACCCGGATCCATCCCACGGCGATCGTCGATCCCCAGGCGCAGCTCGACGCCTCGGTATCGGTCGGGCCTTACACGCTGATCGGACCGCATGTCAGGATCGGCGCCGGCACCACGGTGGGGCCGCATTGCGTGATCGAAGGCCGCACCACAATCGGGCGGGACAACCGTATCTTCCAGTTCGCCTCGCTTGGCGCGATCCCCCAGGACAAGAAGTACGCGGGCGAGCCCTGCGAGCTGGTGGTCGGCGACCGCAACACCATCCGCGAATTCAGCACCTTCAACATCGGGTCACCCGGCGGCGGCGGCGTCACCCGGGTCGGCGAC
>DATMBW010000265.1:0-8323 GCA_035559095.1 Ramlibacter sp. | reverse complement strand
CGCGCACGGTGGTGCACCATTGCGGCAGCGGCGTCAGCGCGTTACCCAATGTGATCGCGATGGAACTGGCCGGCCTGGGTCCGACGGCGCTCTATGCGGGCAGCTGGAGCGAATGGTGCAGCGACCCTAGGCGCCCGGTCGAAAAAGGCTGACGCGTCAGCGCGTCGTCGTCGTGGTGGTCGTGGCGCTGGTCGAACCGGTCACGCCGGCCGGGCCGGCCATGGAACCGCCGCCGCTGGGGGTCGAGCCCGGCGCGCCCATCGAGCTGGTGCTTCCCGGCGCTTCGCCGCTGGTCGACCCAGGGGTGGTGGTCCCGCTCGTGCTGCTGCCCATCGCGCCGGAGCCGCCGGTGGTGGCGCTGCCCATGGCGGAGCCGCCGGTGGTGGCGCCGCCCGTGGCGCTGGAGCTGCCGGTGCCGCCGGTGGCCGGCGAGCCGCTGCTGGAGGTGGACGTGTCGCTGCCCGGAGCCGGCGTCGTGGTCGATGAACCCGACGACGAGGTCGGTGCGGGTGTCGTTGCATCCCGCTTGGTGCAGGCGCCAAGCGAAACGGCGGCAACCAGCGCCAGCGCGGCGCACGTGGTCAGGGATGCTTTCATCAGGAACTCCTTGAGGTTGATTCGAAAGTAGCAAGGGCCACAACACGGCCCTATGGGCACTCTAGGCAGGAGGGGCGCGCCAGTTGTCGGCAGCCGCCGCCGATGCGTGTAGGACAGCCACCGCCGCGAGCTTCCGCTGGGTCACTGTCGGGCGCGAATACTGCTGCTGTCGCGCATCAGCGGCAGTGCGGCCCGTCCAGGACGGGCGCAGCGCAAAGCTCAGCGTTTGGGCCCCGGCGCCTGCTCCGTCCTGCTGTCCTGTTTCATCGTGCGATCACCGGCAGTGCTGCGGCCGGTATTGCCGCTGTCCGCTGTGCCCGCGTCCTCGGGCTGCATGTCGGTGCTCGGCGTTTCCTCGGCACCGGCGTCCGATTCGGCGCGTTCATCGGCGGGCTCCCGGCCGCCCGGGCGCGAGCTGCTGCTTGCTGGATTCATGAGGAAGACTCCACGGAGGAAAACGGATGCCCCTCACTCTAGGCAGATACCTCGCGCAGGCTGTCAGCCGGCGGCAGGCGCCGCTGTAGGACAGCAACAGGGCCTTCCGCGCTGCCGGCCGGCGTGCCCGACGGCCCCTTGTGAAATTCGCGGCTTAACGGCGCTTGCGCCTCACCGCCCGCTCGTAAGCCGCCATCATCGGCGTGACCGAGATACCGTGGACGAGGACTGAAGTCACGACGACGGCCAGCGTCAGCGCGATCAACTGGTCGGCCAGAGCGGGCGAGACACCATGGTTGATGGCGTACATCAGGTAGTACAGGGACCCGACGCCGCGGATGCCGAACCAGCCGATCAGCCAACGCTGGGTGGCGGAGCTGGAAGAGTTCAGCAAGCCCAGCGCAACCGCGACCGGCCGGATCACCAGCAGCAACAGCGGCACCAGCCACCAGCCGGCGCTATGCCATTGCACGGTCCACAGCATCGCGCCGATGGTGATGACCACAGCCACCTCGCCGATGCGTTCGATCTGCTCGTTGAAGCCGAGCACCGCCTGCGCCATGAAGGCGGGCGCATGATGCCGGTCCACCGCCACCGTGTCGGCCACGGATTTGTCCGGGTCCGCACGCGCTTCTTCCACGGCTTGCTGGCTGGATTCGCCGGTCTTTTGCGACTGTTCGAGCTGGCGCAGCGCCACGCCTGCGGCGAAGACCGACAGAAAGCCGTAGGCATGCAGCAACTCCGCCACGCCATATGACAGCGCGATCAGCCCCATGGCAAGGAACTCGTCGAGGCCCACCGCCTCCTTGTGTTCACGCCGCAGGTACAGCACCAGCCGCCCCACGGCCAGCCCCAGCAGCGCACCGATCGCCGGCCCCATCACGGAAGCCCAGAAGGCGTCGACCAGAACCCAGCGCCAGCCGAATTCGCCGATCTCGTGCAGGCCCAGCAGCCCGAGCCCCAGCATGACGAACGGGAAAGCCGTGCCGTCGTTGAGCCCGCCCTCGCCGGTGAGCGCGAAGCGCAGCCGGTCCCGATCGCCGGGGCGGTTGACCTGCACATCCGACGCGAGCACCGGGTCGGTGGGCGCCAGGATCGCTCCCAGCAGGACGCAGGCCCCCGGCGGCCAGCGCAGCAACAGCCAGGCAGCCGCCGCAATGAGCACCACCGTTATCACCATCGACGCCAGGGCCAGGCGCAGCGGCAACAGCCAACGCCGGTCTTTCAGGCCCGGGCTGAGCTTGAGACCGGCGGTGAACAGCGAAACCAGCACCACCACTTCGGTCAGGCGCTCGAGCAGCACCGTGTGGCGGCGCGGGTCGGCCGCCAGCAGGTCCAGCCCCCACGGGCTCACGCCCAGGCCGACGAGCAGGTAGAGCATCGCCGTGGACAGCGGCAAGCGCGCCAGCACGCTGCCGCTGAGGGCCATGAGGATCAGCAGGATCCCCACGATGATCGACCAGATGGAGAATTCCATGGGAGAACGCGACAGCCCGGGGGGCCACGCGCGTGTTCGCACGCGGCTCGTGACAACCCGTCAGTTTCTGGTGGCGCCCGTCAATCCGGCTAGCGGGCACGCAAAGCGCCGGCGCGCCTGATTCCAATGCCTACAAGCAGCCCAGCGCCCCGGCCACCATTTTGCGGAAGATGGGGAACTTGTGCAGGTCGTTGTGGCCCGCACCTTCGATGCGAAGCAGCTGCGCCTGCGGCACGGCGGTGCGCAAGGCCTCGCTGTGGTGGATGCCGATCAGCTCATCCTTGTCGCCATGGATCAACATCAGGGGACCTTGCAGGCGCATCGCATCGTCGACGGTGTGCAGCGGATAACGCAGCACTTGCCGCGGCACCCAGGGATAGAGCTCGTCGGCGAGGGCGCGCCCACTGCTGTACGGCGACACCAACAAGGTCAGGTCGGGCGTGCGCCCCGCGGTGCACAGTTCGGCGGCCAGGCCGGCGGCCAGCCCGGTGCCCAGCGAGTGGCCGGAAATCACCACGCGCTTGCCTTCGTACTGGCGCGCGAATTCGGCCCAGACCGCGCGCACGTCGGCGCGCAACTGGCTCTCGCTCTCGATGCAGCCCGTGCTCTTTCCGTAGCCCCGATAGTCGAACATGACGACATCGAAATTGACCTGCCGGAAAGCATCGAGCTCCACCAGGCAGTCGGTGAGGTTGCCCGAATTGCCGTGCAGGAAGAAGAACACGCCGCGCGGGTCGGGCAGGCGCAGGTGCGCGGCCGACAGGCGCGCACCCGGCACGTCGATCCACAGCTCGTGAACATCCGGATCGTTGGCCAGCACACAGTCGGGCGACAGCGTCGTCGGTTCGAACAGCAGCCGCTCCTGCCGGAACCACAGCCACCCGATGGCCGCCGTGTAAACGGCCCCCGCAGCCGCGAGGAGGCCCAGAGAGAACATTGCGTAGTTGGTGTTGTTCGCTCGGGCCATATCATTTCCTCCGTCTGTCCGAATCGTCGCCGCACCCCACATGCGCCGCGCCCTTCCTGGGCGGCCCGGCTTCGCCCGGGCGCCGCTGGCCGGCAACTACGCCCGGTTCGGGCGGAACCCCGGCCCCGGACTGTTTCCGCATGCGCATGTCTTGCTCTTCTCCTTTGCGGGGAGGTCGTGGTGCCGTCCGCCGCTTGGTGAGATCCTGCCTTCGCGCCTGGCTCTGCCGTGTAGGAACCGGTCGCTGCCTTGCGTAGGAACTGAGCCTTAGGCTGCCGGGCGATGCCGCCCAAGCCCGTAGCCGTGATGGCAAGGCGCGCAATCTCGCCTGTCCGGAACAGGCCGGCCTGGCGAAATCCGTCTTCGGCGCACTGCCGCCGGCCACCGCATGAAGGCGCGCCACAATCGCAGCTGCAATCTGTACGGAGCAACCCCATGACCGAACCACAGGACTCATTCCCCGCGTACCTGGTCTCCAGCACGCCGGCCGGCGTCAGCGCGAACTTCGCCACGTTGGCGCAAGCCGACCTGGACCCCGGCGACGTGACGGTGCGGGTGCAATACGCCAGCATCAACTTCAAGGACGCACTGGCTGCCACCGGCAAGGGCCGCATCATTCGCCGCTTCCCCTGCGTGGGGGGCATCGACGCCTCCGGCGTGGTGGAGGCGTCCAGCACCCCGCGTTTCAAGCCGGGCGACAACGTCATCGTGCACAGCCACGGCTTCGGCGTCTCGCACCACGGCGGCTACGCGGCGCTGGCGCGCGCCCCGGCCGACTGGGTGAACCACCTGCCGCCGGGCATGAGCGCGCTCGAGGCCGTCACCCTGGGCGTGGCCGGCTACACGGCGGCGCTGGCCATCGACCTGATGGAGCACAACGGCCTGGCGCCGGGCAAAGGCAAGGTGCTGGTGAACGGCGCCACCGGGGGCGTGGCCAGCGTGAGCATCGACCTGCTGGCGCAGCGCGGCTACGAGGTGGTGGCCGTGACCGGCAAGCCGGCCCAGGCGCAGTACCTGCGCGAGCTGGGGGCCGCCGAGGTGATCGCGAACACCGATCTGCCCGCCGGCACCAAGCCCTTGGAGCCGGCGCTGTGGCAGGGCGCCGTCGATTCGCTGGGGGGCGCGCCGCTGGGCGCCTTGATCCGCAGCGTGCAGCGCGAAGGTGTCGTCGCGAGCATCGGCAATGCGGCCGGCCTGGATTTCAGCACCAGCGTGATGCCGTTCATCCTGCGCGGTGTGCGTCTGATCGGCGTCAATTCGGACAACGAGCCCGAGGTTCGCGATCGCGTCTGGAAGCGCCTTGGCAGCGACATGCGCCCGAAGCACCTGGCGCGGATCGCCCGCATCATCCCCTGGGCCCAACTGCCGGCCGCCATTGAGGCGGTGGCCAACGGAGAAGCACGGGGACGCACCGTGATCGACGTGGGCACTGCAAGGGCCTGAGCGGAACAACCAAGAATTTCCAGCAAGCGCAAGCTGTAGGACAACATCCAATTTTGCGGACAGCGGCCCCAGCCCTAACTCTGCCGCAACATAATCTCATCCATTCAGCGGCTCGCTGGATTGATGGAAGGAAATGCCCATGGAAACCGACTCGAAAGACATCATGCCCGTTCGCTCCAAGCGCGGTTTTGCCTCGATGGACCGGCAACGCCAACGCGAAATCGCCGCTTTGGGCGGCCGATCCGCGCATGCCAGTGGCCGCGCCCACGAATTCACGACCGAAGAAGCTCGCGCCGCAGGCAAAAAGCGGCACGCCCCCAAGGCCGACGCACCGAAGGCCTGACGCGATCGGGCCGCGTCCCCGGGGCGATCCCTCGCGGCGATTGCCCCGTCCGGCGACGCGGCCGCTTTACCCTGTCGCGCGTTCCAGGTAAAGCGTCCTCAGGCGCTCCCGCTCGGCCTCGCGCAGACCCAGTCCTTCGCGAAAATACCCTTCGAGCCCGCCATGGTCCTCGTCCACGGCCTCGAACGCCGCGTTCAGGAACTCCGGCCGCACCTGCCACAGCACCGACAACACCTGCGGCGCCAACCCATGCCGTGATCCGGGCTGGGGCTTCAGTCGTTCGTTGGTCAACAGATAGTCGCGCATCACATCCTCGCCCGAGACGCCCAGGCTGCGCAGGACCAGCGCCGCCGCGAACCCGGTGCGGTCCTTGCCCGCCGTGC
Organism: Ramlibacter sp.; assembly: GCA_035559095.1. Classification (GTDB taxonomy): domain Bacteria; phylum Pseudomonadota; class Gammaproteobacteria; order Burkholderiales; family Burkholderiaceae_C; genus Ramlibacter. The sequence continues at coordinate 2,678 of DATMBW010000265.1, read as the reverse complement.
AATGGAATACCGTCGGCTCATTCGATTCGAGCAGGTGGGCAAACAGCTGCGCGAAGGCAGGCGTGTTGTTGCGAACAAAGCCGCGGTAGGTCTCCTGCATCAGCGCCACCACGTCGGCCGGCGAGAGCCTGTGGCCCGCCGCGATCAGGTCGCTGAGTTTCTGGACGATCGTGGGTTCGATGGGAAGGGAATGAACGGTGGCGTTCCGCAGGGCGCATGGAGCCAGGGCGCGCTCCGCGACGCCGCGCAGGTCGAGGACCCGCAGCAAGCCGGTGGACGACAAGGCCGCCAGCTCTTCGGCCGTCAACGCGCCCAGGTGGTCCGAGCGGAACAGCCGGCCGCGGCAAAGCACCAGGCCGCTGCTTGCCGCATAGCCGCCCATGTCCCGGAAATTGGGCGCGTTGCCAAGGTTGATCATTGCAGGAACGCCAGTCACCGCGCGCGGCTTCAAACTCCGCCTAGAGCTCGCTGTATTTCCTGCTGCTGCCGCGAGCCTGCGCCGCCGGGTACTTCGAGGCATTCAATCGAAGCTTGTCTTCGGCCGCCGCGACCAGGTCGATCTGAAGCTTGTCCGCGATCTGCAGCAGGTACAACAACACGTCGGCGAGCTCGTGGCTCACGGCCGTCCGCTTGTCCGCGGGCAGGTGCCCGCTTTGTTCTTCCGTCAACCACTGGAAGTGCTCGAGCAGCTCCGCTGCTTCCACCGTGAGCGCCGAAGCCAGGTTCTTCGGCGAGTGGAACTGGTCCCAATCCCTTTCGGCGGCGAACCGCCGCAATGCGTGCGTCAGGGATTCGAGAGCTCCGTCCATTCAAGGCCTCTGGGTTGCGTTGGGCTGGTGGCATTGTGCCTGGACCCGGCGGCCCCGGTTTGCCGATGACACGGCAGGGCGAACAACGAAAATGCCTGGCCCGCTTGAGCCGGCCAGGCATCTCGTGTTCGCGGCGCCGGCTTACTTGCCGCCCTTGCCGCCGCTGGACTTCTTCTCGCCGCCCTGGCTGCCACGGCTGGAGCCGGCACGCTCGCTTTTCCGCATGACGGGCTTGGCGCCCTTGCCGGCCGCCTCGGCCCGGCTGGTGGCGGCGCGGCCGGAAGCGGGCGAGGACTTGGAATTGCGCGTTGCCATAGATATCTCCTTGGTGATATTGCGCGGCGAGCGCACCGTGCACTCGGCCACAGGGTGACTCTAGGGTCGCGGCGCGTTCTTTCTGTCGGCTGCGTTTGCGCGTGCGTGTAGGACATACCTTGTGTGACGGTATCGTGCCTGCTTCTCCTGCAAGTGAAGGATGATCGGCCCCGGGCAGAGCTGGCATGATCGGCCATCGCGCCAATGGCAAGCTCCGGGAGAACAAATCCCATGTCCCTTCCGCCGCCTCACTCGGAGGCCGGCCACCACACCGGGCTCCTGCCCAAACCGCGCTGGCAGCAGCGCATCGACCTCGCCCGCGTCCGCAGGCGCCAGCTGGAGCTTGGCCATGCGGTCGCCAGCGCGCCGCCCCCGGCCGCCACACTCGGAGACTGCCTGGGCCTGTGCCTGCCCGTGGAGTTCCCGGATGTGCCGCGAACGCTGCCGCGCGAGGAGATCGAGGCCTTCTGCAACCGCCACGGCTACCCGGGGTTCGGCAACAACGGGTCGGTATTCGACTATTACTTCGACAACTCGGGCGGCAGTCTGCGCTACCGGACGCTGGTGGCGCCCTACTACATGGCGCGCCACGACCGCGAGTACTACACCGATGAAAACGTGCCCCAGGGCCAGCGCTCGGCAGAGCTGGTGCGCGAGGCGCTCGAACACCACCTCGCCCATGGCTTCGATGTCGGCGAGCTCACGGTGGATGCGGGCAATGCCGTGCGCGCCACGAACCTGCTCTATGCCGGTCCCGTGGTCAACGCCTTCGCCAAAGGCCTCTGGCCACATGCATCGACGATGACGGACGGCACACCGGCGCCCGGCGGCCGCCTGTTCGCGGATTTCCAGGTCTGCGCGATGGACAGCGAGCTGTCGCTGGGCGTGTACTGCCACGAAAACGGCCACATGCTGTGCGACTTCCCCGATCTCTATCGATTCGGCAGCGTGCGCGCCGGCTGCGGCAACTATTGCCTGATGAGTTTCGGCGCCGTGGCGGACGTGCGCAACCCGCCGCAGATCGGCGCCTACCTCAAGTACAGGGCCGGCTGGGGATCGCCTGAATTGATCGCCCGCGGCAAGATCTGCCGCGCGAGCGCGCAGGGCAACCGCTTCTTCATCCTGGAGAAGAGCCCGGGCGCGACCGAATACTTCCTCATCGAGCACCGGCAGCGCAGCGGCCGCGACGCGGCGCTGGCCGGCGAAGGGCTCGCAATCTGGCATATCGACGAGCTTGGCAGCAACACGGCGCCCGACACGGCGCCACGGGGGCACCGGCACGACGAATGCGCGCTGGTCCAGGCCGACGGCCGGGACGACCTCGCGGGCGTGAACGACGGTGATGATTCCGACCTTTTCAGCGCTACCGGCCAGCCGGTGTTTTCCGCGAGCGGAAAGCCGTCCAGCCGCTGGTGGGACGGCACCCCGTCCGGCCCTCAGATCAGCAGGATCAGGCCGTTCGATGGCGGGCTCGAGTTCGTGGTTGCCTAGGGCCTGTTCACGCTATTTTTGCCAGATGCGTTGCGCTCCTAGGCAAGGCGGCCAGCCTTGCCG